>NZ_JBFUGO010000006.1:0-276083 GCF_056402875.1 Devosia sp. P3_B2
CGGCGAGGCGTGAGCCTCTTTCATCTGCGGACTACCGCTACGGGGCAAACGCCTCGCCGGTCCCGCTTCGTTCCCTACCGGGAACGGCTCTTTGAAACTCCGAAGCCCCTGGGGCTGTCGGACCTGTTCGCTTGTCGTGATCTCACCCCAATCCTGAGACGCTGCGGCCCCGTCACCGGCCACCCCACTCCGCTCCCGGTTAGCTCCGAGTTAACCCTAACCCCCTAGGATCAGCCTTCGATCGGCGCGCCGTCTGCCGCCGGTTCAGCGTTCCGTTTGTAGAGTGTACCAGACGATGCCGGCACAGCACCTGCTCGAAGACGCCCGTCGAGAAACCGCCCCCGCCATAGCGATTCGCATCCCCGTCCGATTGATGGGCGCGATCATCCTCAGCCTCGTGGCCATCGTGCTGGTGTCCCTCGCCACCTGGCAGGTGGATGATCCGAGCTTCTCCTATGCCTCGGGCGAGCCGGCGCGGAACTGGCTCGGCTTTCCCGGAGCCGTCATCGCCGACATGGCGTTCCAGGTCTTCGGCCTGGGCGTGCTGACCCTCCTTGTTCCGCCCTCACTCTGGGGTTGGGGGCTGATTCGTCATCGCGTTCCCTCGCGCATGGGCCTGCGCCTCCTCGCCTGGGTCGCGGCGACCCTCTTGAGCTGCGGCCTCTTCGCCTTCATCGTCGCGCCCGAAAGCTGGCCGCTGCCTACCGGCCTCGGCGGCCTCGTCGGCTCGAGCTTCACCAATCTCGCCATCCTCGCCACCGGCGCCACGCCGCAGCCGGTCACCGCAATCCTCTTCGCCATCATCATCGCCGCGCCGACGCTCGCCCTGTTCTGGATCGCCATGGGCCTTGGCAAGGTCACCCTGCCCGAGCTGCCCAAGGGCAAGGCCCGCGCCAAGACCGCCGGCGGCAAGGCTGCCGCCGCGGCCCCCGTCGACGATGACGGTCCCGACCGCGATTCGATCTTCGACGTCATGCTCGGCGCCGCAGTGCATCTCGGCTTCTCGGCCCGCACCGCCTTCCGCCGCGCCCGCGCTGGTATCGCCGAGCGCCGGGCCGCCGAGGCGGAAGCCGGAGCGTGGCGCGGCGAGGCGGTTGAGCCAAGCCTCCACGGTCGTGCCCCGTCCGCTGCACCGGCCGTTCGCGCCGAGCCCGCCCTCACTGTCGAGCGCCGCTCGATCGTCGCGGCGCACGAAGAGCCGCCGTTCGACGACTATCCGCCCGAGCCCGAAGAAGACGCCGATATCCCGCGCTGGGAGATGCAGACCCCGCTGCGTGGCCCGATGGCCGCTTCGCGCAGTCCCGCCCCGATGCCGCACGTCCCGGCCGCCCATCAGGCGGCCCCGGTGGTGTCGCCGCGCGTCGCTGCCCCCGCTCCCCGTCCGCAGCCCGGCACCCGCGCCGCCCGCGAAGCCCAGGGCTCCTTCCTCGACGAGCCGCACGGTTTCGAGCTGCCGGAGCTGAGCCTGCTCACCCCGCCCAAGCACAAGGGTCCGAGCCCCGAGCATGCGCCCGAGCGTCTCGAGGCGATGGCGCGCAAACTCGAATCCGTGCTGGCCGATTTCGGCGTCAAGGGCGACATCATCAATGTCCGCCCTGGCCCGGTCGTCACCCTCTACGAGCTCGAGCCCGCGCCCGGCATCAAGTCGAGCCGCGTCATCTCGCTCGCCGACGACATCGCCCGCTCGATGAGCGCCATTTCCGCCCGCGTCGCCGTCGTCCCTGGCCGCAACGCCATCGGCATCGAGCTACCCAACGAGCAGCGCGAGACTGTGTACCTGCGCGAAATGCTGGCCTCGACCGACTTCGAGAAGATGAAGGGCAAGCTCCCCATCTGCCTCGGCAAGACCATTGGCGGCGAGCCGATCATCGCCGATCTCGCCCGCATGCCCCACCTGCTCATCGCCGGCACCACCGGCTCGGGCAAGTCGGTAGGCATCAACACCTTCATCCTCAGCCTGCTCTACCAGATGACGCCAGAGCAGTGCCGCCTGATCATGATCGACCCCAAGATGCTGGAACTGTCGATCTACGACGGCATTCCGCACCTCCTCACTCCCGTGGTGACGGATCCCTCCAAGGCCGTGGTCGCCCTCAAATGGGCCGTCCGCGAGATGGAGGACCGCTACCGCAAGATGTCGAAGATCGGCGTCCGCAACATCGACGGCTTCAACCAGCGCGTCGGTGAGGCTGCCGCCAAGGGCGAAGTCATCACCCGCACCGTGCAGACCGGCTTCGACCGCGAAACCGGCGAGGCGATCTTCGAGAGCGAGGAGTTCAACCTCCAGCCGCTGCCGTTCATCGTCATCATCATCGATGAGATGGCCGACCTGATGATGGTCGCCGGCAAGGAAATCGAAGGCTCGGTGCAGCGTCTCGCGCAAATGGCCCGCGCCGCCGGCATCCACGTTATCACCGCCACCCAGCGCCCGTCGGTCGATGTCATCACCGGCACCATCAAGGCCAACTTCCCCACCCGCATCTCGTTCATGGTGACCTCGAAGATCGACAGCCGCACCATCCTCGGCGAGCAGGGTGCCGAGCAGCTGCTGGGCAATGGCGACATGCTCTACATGGCCGGCGGCGGCCGCATCCGGCGCCTCCACGGCCCATTCGTCGCCGATAGCGAAGTCGAAAGCGTCGTCAATCACCTGAAGTCGCAGGGCGCCCCGGACTATCTCGATGCCATCGTCGCCGACGAGGACGAGATGGACGAAGGCGGCACGGCCGGCGGTGATGGCGACGAGTACGGCGGCTCGGGCGACGAGCTCTACGACAAGGCGGTCAACGTCGTGCTGACCGACAAGAAGGTCTCGACCTCCTACATTCAGCGCCGCCTCGCCGTCGGCTACAACAAGGCCGCAACGCTGATCGAGCGCATGGAAAAGGAAGGCGTCATCTCCGCCCCCAACCACGCCGGCAAGCGCGAGATCCTCGTCGGCAACAACTCCGACGGCTACTGACGCGATCTCTCTCACCCTCCCCCGAACAGCGGGGGAGGGCCTCGCCATCGCCGATCAGGCCGAGGGCACCCGCCGCGTCTACAGCCTCGACACCACTCCGCTACGGGACATCGACGATTGGCTGGAGCGCTTCCGCGGCTTCTGGACCCAGAAGCTCGCCTCGCTCGCCACCGAGATCGCCCGTGGCAAGAAGGAACGCTCCGAGGGTTCCTGACCGGCCGGAACCTTCCACCTGTTGCCGCAATTCCTATCTAGAGGCATGCTCACAATTCGCGACCATGAAGGAACGTCACCAGGATGATCCGCCGCAGTTTTCTCGCCTTCGCCGCCGTGCTCGCCGCCTTCCCTGCCGGTTTTTCAGCCTTGGCGCAGGAACAAGGCGCCGCGCAGCCGCGCGCGCTCACCGATGCCGAGCGGCAGCTGATCACCGAGATCAACGAGCACAACTCCGCGATCAAGACCATGGTCGGCCGGTTCCTCCAGATCGATACCCGCGGCCAGCGCATCGAGGGCACCTTCTTCCTCGAGCGGCCAGGCAAGATCCTGTTCCGCTACAATCCGCCCTCCTACGAGCAGATCGTCTCCATCGGCCGCGGCTTCTATGTCGTCGATCGCAAGGAAAAGACCCAGTACGCCTACCCCCAGGACAAGGTACCGCTGCGCCAGTTCCTCGATTCTAAGATCGATCTGTTCAAGGCCAATATCGTCGCGGTCGCCCAGTCCGACGACTATTTCTCACTGACCCTGCAGGACGATACCCCGGCTGGCGTTGTCCGCGTCGCGCTGGTCTTCGATACCGAGAGCAAGGACATGAAGCAGTGGACGCTGACCGAGCCGTCCGGCGCCGAACTGACCTTCTCGCTCTACGATGTCGACAAGGACGTCGACATCCCAAAGTCCTATTTCTACATCGATCCGACCTTCCGCGCCGTCTCCGCGCCCAAGGAAAGCTGACCCGAAGCTGAGCTGAAACGAGGGAGGCAGCGGGCGCCGTTTCAGGCTTTACGCTGTCCCCTCCCCTCGGCATAAGAAGCGCCTCTCCCAAACCAAGGCGCCTTCCTCATGCCGACGAGCTTTGCCACCTGGAACATCAACTCGGTTCGCCTGCGGCTGCCGCTGGTGCTCGATTTCCTGCGCCAGTACCAGCCTGATGTCCTGTGCCTGCAGGAGATCAAGTGCCTCGACGACCAGTTCCCGCGCAAGGATTTCACCGCCGCCGGCTATCCCCACCATGCTGTCCATGGCCAGAAGGGCTATCACGGCGTCGCCATCGTCTCGAAATACCCGCTGACCGACATCTCGAGCCGCGTGTTCTGCGAAATCGAGGAGAGCCGCCACGTCTCGGCGCTGGTCGATCTCGGCCCCACCTCGCCGATCGGCAGCATGACCGTTCACAATTTCTACATCCCGGCCGGCGGCGATGAGCCCGATCCCGAGATCAACCCCAAGTTCAAGCACAAGCTCGGCTTCCTCGCCGAGCTGAAGGCCTGGTTCGGCGAGGACCATTTCAAGGAACGCCAGCTGATCTGCGGCGACTTCAACATCGCCCCGCTCGAGCATGACGTCTGGAGCCACAAGCAGCTGCTCAACGTCGTCAGCCACACCCCCGTCGAGACCGAGGCGCTCAACGCCCTGCTCACTGGCGGCCATGGCTGGGTCGACGTCGTGCGCAAGTACTTCCCCGCTGAGGAGAAACTCTATTCCTGGTGGAGCTACCGCGCCAAGGACTGGGAGGCGGCCAACAAGGGCCGTCGCCTCGACCACATCTGGACCACCGCCGATGTCGCCGCCCACACCGCTGGTGCCGAGATCGTCAAGCCGGCCCGCGGCTGGAGCGAAAAACCCTCCGACCACGTCCCCGTCATCGCCCGTTTCTCCTGAGGTAACCGAATGCCCCGCCAGCTCGTCAGCTCCGGCTCCTACCTCGAACCGGTGATCGGCTTCTCCCGCGCCGTCCGCGTCGGCAACATAGTCGTGGTCGGCGGCACCGCCCCGATCAAGGCGGAAGGCGGCACCGCAGCCGTCGGCGACGTTTACGGCCAGACCAGGCGCTGCCTCGAGATCGTCGCCAAGGCCTTCGCCGACGCCGGCGCTCGCCTCGAAGACGTCACCCGCACCCGCATCATCCTCACCGATATCGCGCTGTGGAAAGACGCCGCCCGCGCCCACGCCGAAGTCTTCGGCGTGATCCGCCCGGTCACCACGCTCATGCAGGTTGCCGCTTTCGTCGACCCCGACTGGCTGGTCGAAATCGAAGCTGAAGCCGTCATCGCTGACTGATTCACGTGGAACAAGAGTGGCGGCAGGTTCCGACGCCTACCCCTTGCGGAATCGCCCCCGCGTCTCCTCGATCGCTCCGAGATAGCTGGTCAGCTCCCGCCGGATCCGGTCTGCCGCGCGGGCCGCAAGCTCCGGATACTGGTTCGCCAGCTTCATGAACGCGGTGCGCGGCACGAACAGCGTCTCCACTGCATCGACCGCCTTGATGGTCACCGGCCGGGGCTTGGCCACCACCAGCGCCATCGTTCCCAGCACCGCGCCGACATCATGGATCAGGTACGGATTGTCCTCGGCCCCGTCCTGGGTGCTCGACACCGTGCCCGAGACCAGCACATGCGCGCCCTCCGGCTGGTCGCCGGACGCATAGATGACGCTGCCGGGGCGGAACTTCTTCCGTTCCGAGGCGAACGCGAGCAATCGCCGCTGTTCGGCGTCGCAGATTTCGAAGAAATCCGCGCGTCCCAGAATCGTCGCCGCGTCGTCGAGTTGCATCCCGCCCCATTCCCGGACCGTTGTCACACTCCGGACGCTTACGCGCCCGGTTGTGCCCCGGCCCCCGATATAGAGCATTTCTTGCCGCTGTCAGGAATCGATTTTGCCGCGTCCAAGGCGAGAGCAAAAGTTATGCACCGACGACGCCCACCCTCCAGCCGTCAGCTATTGCACCGCGCCCGCGACATCTCGCGCAGCTATCGGCATATCGAAGACCAGCGGCAGCTCCGCCACAACCTGGCCCTTCGGACTAAGCATAGCCGTGGGCCCCCACGCGACTCGTCCATCCCGCTCGCCGGTCACGTCTGCCGATACAAAGGCCCGTCTCCCGGCAGCGCTCGCACCGCACCGCATTGTGCACCGCCCTGAACGCCTCTGCCTTGGCCCGTGGCATCATGTTGTTGGCCGAGCAGACGATCAACTCCGCGCCGAGGTCGAGCAGCTTCCTCGCGGCCTCGGGAAAGTTCGTGTCGTTGCAGATGTTTATACCGAACCGCAGCCCATCGACCGTGAAGATCGGCGTCTCGGTTCCGGCCTCGAAGGCGGCCTCGCCAGCGAGCAGATGCACCTTCCGGTACCGCCCGACCAAGCGGCCTCGGTCGATCACCACGGCCGTGTTGAACAGCCGCCCCTCATCGACCTCGATCAGGCCGAGAACGATCATCGGCCCAGTCTTGGGCAGACGGTCGACGACAGCCCCGAACTCTGGCGAACGAAGGTCCAGCGCAACGCGTCGCGCCGCTGACTCGTCGGTGAGATACCCCTGCAGGAAGCCCTCCGGAAGGCACAGCAACCGCGCCCCCTCGGCCTCCGCCCGCACGGCGAAGTCGACCATCGACGCCACTGCAGCATCGATGTCTTCCCGATACTCCAGTGTCTGGGCGGCGGCGATTCGCACAGTCTTGATCATGCCGTTGCTAATGCACACGATTCCGCATCATTCGCCAGTTCGGCGGCGAGTGAACGGAATCGAGCACAAAGGCACGAGGCCGATGCAACGGCCCGTTCTGGGGGGATTTGTCGCCGGTGCCCCTACGGCACCAGCCGATAGCCGCCGTCTTCCGTCACCAGCAGCCGCGCATTTGACGGATCGCGCTCGATCTTCTGGCGCAACCGGTAGATATGCGTCTCCAGCGTGTGCGTTGTGACCCGGTTGTTGTAGCCCCACACTTCCTTGAGCAGTATCTCGCGGGTGATGGTCTTGGGGCCCTGCCGGTAGAGGTACTTGAGGATCGAGGTTTCCTTGTCGGTCAACCTCACCTTGGCCCCATCCGGCGCCTCGAGCAACTTCGCCGCCGGCTGGAAGCTGTAGGGCCCGATGGTGAACACCACGTCCTCGCTCTGATCGTGCTGGCGCAGCGAGGCGCGGATACGCGCCAGCAGCACCGAGAACCGGAACGGCTTCGTCACATAGTCGTTGGCGCCCGATTCCAGCCCTAGGATCTCATCGGAATCGCTGTCCTGCGCGGTGAGCATGATGATCGGGCTCTTGAAGCCCTCGCGGCGCATGATCTTGACCGCCTCGCGGCCATCCATGTCCGGCAGCCCCACATCGAGCAGCATCAGGTCGACATGCGCGCCGCGGACCTTGCCGAGCGCCTCGGACGCTGATTCCGCCTCCACCAGATCGAACTCGCGATAGTGCGTCAGTTGCTCGATCAGAGTCTTCCGAAGGTCGGCATCGTCGTCGACAATCAGGATGCGCCGTCTATTCATGATGTTACCCCAAGCCATAGGCTTTGAATTCCTGAGTTATTCTGGGGCCTTGTGACCGGCCAATCAAAACGGCGTGACACCGTCGTGAGGGGAGAAACGTGATTTGACATGACTAGGTTTCACCCCGTGCGCGCCTATGGTGAAATAATCTCTAGCCACGTCATCCTGACGGGAAGCTGACAATTCGCTGACAATGCGCAGAGGCTCGTGGACCGGTTTCCCGTCGCAAGAGCGTGGCCCCGATCAGCCCGGGAGCTAGACGGGCAGCAACAGCACCAGCAGCCCTAGTCCGCCGCAGATGGCGAGCGTCCTCAGGATGCCAAGCCGGAGCCGGAACAGGCAAGCGACAGCGACGAGGCAAAGCCCTACCGCGATCCAGTTGATCGATCCCCAGTCAGGGCTCGCTATCGTCACCGGGCCGGCGTGTAACACCCCTACGTCGCGGAAAATCACGTGTAGCCCGAACCAGATAGCGAGGTTCAGGATCACGCCAACCACGGCTGCGGTGATCGCGCTTAGCGCCCCCGACAGTGCTTTGTTCGAGCGCAGCCCTTCGACATAGGGCGCCCCGAGGAAGATCCAGAGAAAGCAAGGAACGAACGTCACCCAGGTGGTGAGCGCGCCGCCGAGCAGCCCGGCGAGCATCGGGCTGAGCCCACCGGGATCGCGGTATGCGGCCAGAAACCCGACAAAGCTCAGCACCATCACCAGCGGCCCCGGCGTGGTTTCCGCCAGCGCCAGGCCATCGACCATCTCGCCCGGCTGCAGCCAGCCGAAATTCTGCACCGCCTCCTGCGCCACGTAGGCCAGAACGGCATAAGCACCGCCAAAGGTCACCACCGCCATCTGCGAGAAGAACGTCCACAGCACCGCAAAGGTGCTGGACCAGCCAACTGCAGGGACTATCAGCGCCAGGGGCGCAACCCACAGCGCCACCCAGGCCACAACCGTGCCAGTCATCCTCGCCGGCGACGGATGGCCGGCAACGAAGCCGGCCCCGATGACCGAGGGGTGGTCCATCGCGGCCGCCCTATGCCCGGCGGGGGCGAAGATCGCCAGATTGGCGCGTGTCCCCACATATCCGACCAGCCCGGCGAGCAGGACCACGACCGGGAACGGCACGTTGAACGCAAACAGCGCCAGGAAGGCAACGATCGCGATGGTGAGCATCACCCGGTTCCTGATCGCCCGGCGGCCGACGCGGATGACCGCCTCGATGACGATCGCCAGCACCGCGGCCTTCAGGCCGAAGAACAGGCTCGCCAGCCAGCTCGTCTCGTGAAAAGCCGCATAGAGCGCCGATAGCGCCATGATGACGATGAAGCCCGGCAGCACGAACAGGACGCCAGCGATCACCCCACCCTTCGTGCCGTGCAGCAACCAGCCGATATAGGTCGCAAGCTGCTGCGCCTCGGGTCCGGGCAGCAACATGCAGAAGTTGAGCGCATGGAGAAACCGGCCCTCCGCGATCCAGCGGCGCTCCTCCACCAGTTCCTTGTGCATCAGCGCGATCTGCCCCGCCGGCCCACCGAAACTCAACAGGCCGATCCTGGCCCAGACGGCCGTAGCCTCGCCCAGCGTCGGGTGGCTCGGCGCGAGTTCGAGTTCGGTCGCGATGGTCATTTTGCGATCTTCCCGCTCTGGTGCGTTTCGTCACCGAACGCCGGTACTGCAAGGATATTACGGCGCCAAATCATCCCGCGCCCCGAACAGAGCGCTACCCACTCGCACATGCGTCGCTCCCATGGCGATCGCCGTCTCGAAGTCGCCGCTCATCCCCATCGACAGCTTCTCAACCCCGGCATCACGCGCCAGCGACGCCAGGTGGGCAAAGTACGGGCCCGGCGGATCGGCCTCCGGCGGAATGCACATCAGTCCCACCACATCGAGGCCATGCAGGTCCCGGCAGCGCCCCACGAAAGCCGCCGCGTCCGCCGGCGCAATGCCCGCCTTCTGCTCCTCCTGCCCGATATTGACCTGCACGAACACTGGCAGGCGCCGGCTGGCCCGCTTCATCTCCTCAGCCAGGATGCCCGCCAGCTTGTCGCGGTCAACCGTCTGGATCACGTCGAACAGCGCCACCGCCTCGCGCGCCTTATTGGTCTGCAGCGGCCCGATCAGGTGCAACTCTATGCCGTCATAGGAAGCCCGGAGTTCTGGCCACTTTTCCTTGGCCTCCTGCACACGGTTTTCCCCGAATACCCGCTGCCCCGCGTCAAGAAACGGCCGGATTGCTGCGGCATCGAAGGTCTTGGAGACGGCGACGAGTTCCACGCTATCCGGCGGCGGACCGAACCGCTGGTGCGCGCGCTCGATCCTGGACCTGATGTTTTCGAGCCTTTCAGCGGCGTTCTGCATAGCGCTTCTGTTGACCGGTTAACGGAATTCTGATGAAGGTCCGGTAGCCAAAAAACCCCACGAACGCAACGCAATCTGCGGCTTAAGGACTGTCCCGAAGTGACTGGTAGAACGACCGAACGCTACAATCCGCGTGTCGAAGAGCCACGCTGGCAGAAGGCCTGGGAGGACAACAAGTCCTTCGAGGTCAAGCACGACGACAGCCGCAAGCCCTACTACGTGCTCGAGATGTTCCCCTATCCGTCCGGGCGCATCCATATGGGTCACGTCCGCAACTATACCATGGGCGACGTCCTCGCGCGCTACATGCGTGCCATGGGCCGCAACGTGCTGCACCCGATGGGCTGGGACGCCTTCGGCCTGCCGGCCGAAAACGCCGCCATGCAGAACAAGGTTCATCCCAAGAGCTGGACCTACGCCAATATCGCCGCCATGCGGAAGCAGCTGAAGTCGATCGGGCTGGGCATCGACTGGAGTCGCGAGTTCGCCACCTGCGACGTCGAGTACTATTCCAAGCAGCAGAAGCTGTTCCTCGATTTCCTGCGCGAAGGCCTCGTCACCCGCAAGAAATCCAAGGTCAACTGGGACCCCGTCGACATGACCGTGCTCGCCAACGAGCAGGTGGTCGATGGCCGCGGCTGGCGCTCCGGCGCCGTCGTCGAGCAGCGCGAGCTGAACCAGTGGGCCTTCAAAGTCTCCGATTTCGCCGAGGACCTGCTGGAAGCGCTCGACACCCTCGACCACTGGCCCGAGAAGGTGCGCGTCATGCAGCGCAACTGGATCGGCAAGTCCGAGGGCTTGCGCCTGCTGTTCGAGCTGACGGCAGAGTTCCGGCAGCAGTTCACGTCCATCGAGGTGTTCACGACCCGGCCGGACACGATCTTCGGCGCCTCTTTCATCGCCATTTCGGCCGATCATCCTCTGGCCGCCGCCCTCTCGGATAGCCCCGAGATCGCGGCTTTCATCGCCGAAACCCGGCGCCACGGCACTGCCACCGAGACCATCGACAAGGCCGAAAAGCTGGGCATTTTCACCGGGTTGCACGTGAAGCACCCGACCAAGCCCGGTGCCACGCTGCCGGTCTATATCGCCAACTTCGTGCTGATGGACTACGGCACCGGCGCCATCTTCGGTTGCCCTGCCCACGACCAGCGCGACCTGGACTTCGCCCGCCGCTACGACCTGCCGGTGATCCCCGTGGTCCTGCCCGACGGCGCCGACGCCGATAATTTCGAAGTCGACTCAGAGGCTTACAACGGACCCGGCCGGATCTTCCATTCGGGCTTCCTCGATGGCCTCGAGATCGACGCCGCCAAGAAAGCGATCGCCGAGCATTTCGCCGCCCGCGTCGTCGACAACCGCCCGCAGGGCACCGTCGAGGTGAATTACCGCCTGCGCGACTGGGGCGTCTCGCGCCAGCGCTACTGGGGCTGCCCGATCCCGGTGATCCATTGCGAGAACTGCGGCGCCGTCCCGGTGCCCGACAAGGACCTGCCCGTCGTCCTCCCCGAGGACGTGAGCTTTGATCGCCCCGGCAATCCGCTCGATCACCACCCGACGTGGAAGCATGTCGCCTGCCCGCAATGCGCCGGCCCGGCGCAGCGCGAAACCGACACCATGGACACCTTCGTCGATAGCTCCTGGTATTTCGCCCGCTTCACCGATCCGCACGCCGCCACCCCGACGGTTCCGGGCATCGCCAACACCTGGCTGCCGGTCGACCAGTATATCGGCGGTGTCGAGCACGCGATCCTCCACCTGCTCTATTCGCGCTTCTTCACCCGCGCCATGAAGCAGACCGGCCACCTCAACATCGAGGAGCCGTTCAAGGGCCTGTTTACCCAGGGCATGGTGGTGCACGAGACCTATCAACTCGGTTCCGGTCCGAATGGCGAATGGGTTTCCCCCGCCGACATCCGGATCGAGCAGGTCGACGGCGAGCGCCGCGCCAGCATGCTGCAGACCGGCGAGACCGTTGTCATTGGCTCCATCGAAAAGATGAGCAAATCCAAGAAGAACGTCGTCGATCCCGACGAGATCGTCTCGACCTACGGCGCTGATACCGCCCGCTGGTTCATGCTGTCCGACTCCCCGCCGGAGCGCGATGTGCAGTGGACCGAGGCCGGCATCGAAGGCGCCAGCCGCTTCCTGCAGCGCGTCTGGAAGCTGGTCGGCGACTTCCTCGACCTCGAGGACGACATCGCGGCCCGCCTGACGGGTACTGGAGATGCCGGCGTGCTGGACCTGCGTAAGGTCGTCCATCGCGCCGTCAACAATGTCGGCGGCGAGATCGAAGGCCTGCGCTTCAACCGCGCCGTGGCCCAAATCTACGAGCTCTCCAACGCCATCGCCAAGTTCTCGCAATCGGTCGCCAGCAGCGTGTCGCCGGCACAGCGCGACGCCCTACGCGAGGCGGTGGAGCGCCTGGTACAGCTCGTCGCCCCGATGATGCCGCACCTCGCCGAGACCTGCTGGGCCGCGCTCGGCAAGACCGGCCTGGTCGTCGACGCCGGCTGGCCGGTGGCGGATCCGACGCTGTTGGTCGAGTCCACCGTCGTCCTCCCCGTCCAGGTCAACGGCAAGCGCCGCGGCGAGATCACTGTCCCTGTCGGCGCCGCCAAGGAACTGGTCGAGAAAGAGGTCTTGTCACTCGAGGCAGTTGCCCGCATGCTGGAAGGCAAGCCGCCCAAGAAGCTGGTGATCGTCCCCGACAGGATCGTCAATGTGGTCGTCTAAGTCGCTGCTGCGTCACGCGTTTGTCGCGCTGAGCCTGCTCGGCGCGACCGCGCTTGCCGGCTGCACCGGGCTGACCCCGGTCTATGGCGAGCGTGGCATCGGCACCGAACGGCATGCGCTGAACTATTCGAAGCCCAATAGCCGCGCCGAGCAGATCATCTACCAGGAACTGGCCCTGCGTTTCGGCCGCGCCACGGATCCGGCAAGCCCCACCGTCCGCATCACTACCTCGGATACGACGCGCAAGCTGACGCGGTCCGGCGTCACGCGCCCCGCCGAGCAACGCGAGGCGACGGTCACTGCCAAGATCGAGCTGGTCGCCGCTGACGGCTCCATCGTCCTGTCCACCACCCGCTCTGCCGCCGCGCTCTACACCACCGACAGCCAGGCGCTCGCCGCCTCCGAAGCCGAGCGCGAGGCCATCGAGCGCGCCGCGCGCGAGCTGGCGGAGACCGTGCGCCTCACCCTCCTCGGGGCGCTCGCCCAGTCGGCCACCTGATGGGGGCGCTGAAGGCGCACGAAGTCAGCCGCTTCGTCGACCGGCCGGACCTCGAGGCTGGGATAATCCTCGCCTACGGCCCCGATGCCGGCCTCGTCCGTGAAACCGGCCAGCGCCTCGCGCGACGCTACGCCGGCAACGATGCCGACAGCATGAACCTCGTCATCCTCGACGGCGCCGAGCTCGATGCCGACCCGTCGCGCCTCGCCGTCGAGGCCAAGACGACCTCGCTGTTCGGCGATCGCCGCGTCATTCGCGTCCGCAGCGCCGGCAAGTCGCTGGTTATGCCGCTCACCGAACTGCGCGACAATCCGGGCTCTATCATCATCCTCGAGGCGGGCAACCTCCCCCCCAAGGATCCGCTCCGTGCCCTGGTGGAGGCTGCGAAACTCGGCCGGGCGTTGCCCTGCTACCCCGACAATGACGAATCGCTCGGCCGCCTGATCTCCGAGACCTTCTCCAAGGCCGGCATCCGCGCTGACCAGGACACCGTCGCCGCTCTCCGCGACACGCTTGGCAACGACCGCGAGATCACTCGCCGCGAGCTCGAGAAGGTCGTTCTATTCGCCGCCGACTCCAAGCTATTGACACGCAACGACATTCTGACGCTCTGCGCCGACAATGCCGCCCTCGTCCTCGACGAAGTCGTCGACGCCACCGGCACCGGCCATGCCGCTGATCTGGACACCGCGCTCGAGCGCGCCATCGCCCAGAGCGTCAACTCGCAGCAGATACTCGCCAGCGCGCTGAGCCATTTCACCACGCTCCGCCGCTGGCGCGTCGAGGTCGACAGTGGCAAGTCCCCCGGCGCTGTGCTCGACAACGCCCGCCCCAAGCCGCACTTCTCGCGCCGCTCGTCGATCGAGCGCCAGCTGCGCCTCTGGACCGACGACGCGCTGAGCGCTGCGCTGGATCGCCTGCAGCTCGCCGTCGCCGACAGCCGCAAGCGCTACGGGCTCGCCGACACCGTCAGCCGCCGCGCGCTTCTGGCAATTTGTACAATGGCGGCAGAGCGTTAGCTCAATGTTTCACGTGGATCAGCGGTGCCAACGTCAGTGTAGCTGGCGTATTCCGTCATCCCGGATAGGCAGGAATGAACGACGTCTGAACGACGGAATCCGCTGGAAATCGATGGCTTCGACGCGCGAAGTTCCAACGATGGACCAGCGTTAGGCCATGAACTTCTGCCAGTCGACGGTGCTAAACCCCGTAGCCGGTCAGCTTCATGCAGATGCCGTCGAGCTGCTCCAGGGTCCGGTAGCGGATCTCCAGCCGCCCGCCCTGGTCCTTGTGGTCGATCGCGACGTGCAGCCCCAGCACATCGGACAGCCGCTTCTCGAGCGCCGCGGTGTCTGCGTCCTTCTGCTCGGCCGGTGCCGGCTTCTTCTTCGGCGCGTTGATCTCGCGCTGCGTCATGGCTTCCGCCTCGCGCACCGAAAGCCCGCCACCGACGATGCGCTTCGCCAGCGCCACCGGATCTTCCGCCGTGATCAGCGTACGGGCATGGCCGGCCGTGAGTTCGCCGCTCGCCAGCATGCCGCGCACGTCGTCTGGCAGCTTCATCAGGCGCAACGTGTTGGCGACGTGCGAGCGGGACTTGCCGATCACCTGCGCCAGGTCGTTCTGGGTGTAATCGAACTGCTCGATCAGCTGGGCGTAACCCATTGCTTCTTCGAGCGGATTTAAGTCGACGCGCTGCACGTTCTCGATGATCGCGAGCTCGAGCGCTTCCTTGTCGTCGACGTCGCGGATGATCACCGGCACGTCGTTGAGCCCGGCCCGCTGCGACGCGCGCCAGCGGCGCTCGCCGGCGATGATCTCGAACTGATTCGGATCGGTGGTCGGCCGCACCAGCAGCGGCTGCATCACGCCCTTCTCGCGGATCGAGCTGGTCAGCTCTTCCAGCTGGTCCGGATCGAAATCCCGCCGCGGGTTGGCGCGGTTGGCGATCAGGAAGTCGACCGGCAGGCGCTTGCTGCCGCTATCGGCGAGCCGCGCGCCTTCCATGGTCGCCATATCGCCGATCAGCGCCGCAAGGCCTCGCCCGAGCCGTGAAGGTTTCTCGTTCATTCCAACTTCCTCATGCGGCCATGAGCTGGCGCTCACGCCGGATAACTTCGGTAGCAAGGCGCAGATAGGCCTGGCTACCGGCACATTTCAGGTCATAGAGCAGGGCCGGCTTGCCATAGGACGGCGCCTCGGAAAGACGGACATTGCGCGGTATGACGGTGTCATAGACCAGCGACCCCATCTCGGAACGCACATCGGCCAGCACCTGCTCACTGAGGTTGTTGCGACGGTCGAACATCGTCATCACAACACCCTGTATCGACAGGCGCGGGTTCAGCGTGGTGCGAATTTGCTCAATGGTTTGAAGCAGTTGGCTCAGGCCTTCGAGCGCGAAGAACTCGCACTGCAGCGGCACCAGCACGGCATCCGCGGCCACCAGGGCGTTGATGGTCAAGAGGTTTAGCGACGGCGGGCAGTCGATCAGCACGTAGCTCACCGACTGGCCGTTGATCGTCAGGTCGCTCATTGCCCTGAAGGCGTCGCGGAGCCGGAACGCCCGGTCCGCCTGCTGCGCGATGGTCAGCTCGACGCCGAGCAGGTCCAGCGTCGAGGGCACGATGGCCACGTTGGGTACGCTGGTCATCACGGCCGCGGCCGCCACCTTGGCGTCGCCCATCAGCAGATCGTAGCTGGACACATCGCGGCCGGAACGCGAGATTCCGAGTCCCGTCGAGGCATTGCCCTGCGGATCGAGGTCGACGATCAGCACCCGCTCGCCGATCGCAGCGAGCGCGGTTGCCAGGTTGATCGCGGTAGTGGTCTTGCCGACCCCACCCTTCTGGTTGGCGAGGGTCAGGATTCGAGGAGCCAAGGCACGGCCTCCGAGCGTTTCCGCTAACTATATGGTTTTCCGTCGCAAATTGCTGATTTCCAGCAATACGCCGGCCTCGTCGGTGGCGCTCTTGGTTATTACCACGTCGAACTCCCACGCCAAACGACTTTCCGCGAGCTCCACAGCATGATCCCGCCCCTTGTGCAGGATCGCGCGGGTTTCGGGCCCAAAGAAGGGGTGGATAAGTTCCAGCAGCGTCGGCAACGCCGCGAGCGCGCGTGAGGTGATGACGTCGAAAGATGTTTCACGTGAATCAAAACTGTCGGTCCGCCCGGCGTGCACGTCGGCGGAAAGCCCCAGTTCGCGGGCAACTTGGCGCAGGAAGGCGACCTTCTTGCCGATCGGCTCGACCATGGTGATGTGGGCCTGCCCGCCCTTCAAGGCGATGGCCAGTGGCAGGGCGGGCAGGCCTCCGCCTGATCCCACGTCGAGGAAACGCTCATCCGTCGGCCGCAGGAGGGGCAGAACCTGCAGCGAATCCAGGATGTGGCGCGACCACAGGGCATTCTCTGTTTCACGTGAAACAAGATTCTGCACCGCGTTCCATTTCTTCAGCAGCGCAGCAAACGATTCCAGATCCTTGCGCACCACGGCTTCCGGCCTGACGAAGCCGCCGGAATAGGCGGTCAGATCGCCCATCAGCCGGCCTGGCGTAGGCTACCCCGGCGAACCACCGACAGGATGAGCGTGATGGCGGCGGGCGTGACACCCTCGATGGCCTGGGCCTGCGCAATGGTCGCCGGCCGCCTTTGCTCCAGCTTCTGCCGCATCTCCATCGACAGGCCCGGCAGGGCGGCATAGTCGAGCCAGTCAGGGATCTCCCGGCTTTCGTCGCGCTTAACTGCCGCAATGTCGGCCTGCTGACGCTGCAGGTAGACGGCGTATTGCGCATCGACCGTCAGCTGCTCCACGATGGACGGCGACAGGTCGGCAATCTCCGGCCAGAGCGGCACAAGGTTGGCTGCTTCGACGTCCGGATAGGACAACAGCTCGAATGCGCTGCGCTCGTGCCCGTCAGCATTCACCGCCAGGCCAGCCTTGCGGGCGGCTGTCGGCGTCGTCCGCAGCCGATCCAGCGTTGCACGGCCGGCGGTCAAGGCTGCCGAGCGCGTCTCAAAGTGCTGCTGGCGTTCTTCGCCGACCAACCCCGCCTCGGTCGCGATCCGTGTGAGGCGCTGGTCGGCGTTGTCGCTGCGGAGGTGCAGGCGGAACTCGGCGCGTGAGGTGAACATTCGGTAGGGCTCACTTACCCCCCGCGTCACCAGGTCGTCGACCATCACGCCGAGATAGCTTTCGGTCCGCGACAAGTGGAATGCGTCATCGCCGTTGCTGGCAAGGCCCGCGTTGGCGCCGGCGTACAGCCCTTGTGCTGCCGCCTCTTCATAGCCGGTGGTCCCGTTAATCTGTCCCGCGAGGAACAGACCCGGCAGACGCTTCAGCTCGAGAGTCGGGCGAAGTTCGCGGGGATCAACATAATCATACTCGATCGCATAGCCGGGCCGGATGATCCGGACATTCTCCAAGCCCGGCATCGACTTGAGGAAAGCCTCCTGGACCTCAGCGGGAAGGGAGGTCGACAACCCGTTGGGATAGATCGTGTTGTCGTCGAGGCCTTCGGGCTCGAGGAAGATCTGGTGGCTGTCGCGATCGGCGAAGCGGACAACCTTGTCTTCGATCGACGGGCAGTAGCGCGGACCGCGGCTCTGGATCCGGCCGGAGTACATCGCCGAACGATGCAGATTTTCTGAGATGATCCGATGCGTATCGGACGTCGTGCGGGTGATATAGCAGCTGATCTGCGGCGTGGTGATCGCCGTGGTCAGCGACGAGAACGGCTCCGGCGGATCGTCGCCGCGCTGCTCTTCAAGCCCGGAGAAGTCGATCGATGTCGCATCTAGACGCGCCGGGGTGCCGGTCTTCAGCCGCCCGAGGGTGAGGCCAAGCGCCTCGAGCCGGGTCGAAAGGCCGAGCACCGGCTTCTCGCCGACGCGGCCGGCAGGCGTGGCTTCTTCGCCTCGGTGGATAAGGCCACGGAGGAAGGTCCCGGTGGTGAGAACGACAGCCCTGGCGCCAAAGCGCCGGCCATCGAGCAGCACCGCACCGGCGATACGGCCGTCCGTAACAACGAGGTCGTCGACCTCACCTTCGATGACGGTCAGGTTGGGCTGCGACAGGATCGCCGCCTGCATCGCCTGCCGGTAAAGCTTGCGATCGGCCTGGGCCCTGGGGCCGCGGACAGCGGCACCCTTGCGGCGATTGAGGACGCGGAACTGGATGCCGGCAACGTCGGCCACCCGGCCCATCAGCCCGTCCATCGCGTCGATCTCGCGGACCAGATGGCCCTTGCCGAGGCCGCCGATCGCCGGATTGCAGCTCATTTCGCCGATGGTGGCGAACTTGTGGGTGATCAACGCAGTAGGAACGCCGAGACGAGCCGAAGCCGCCGCGGCTTCGCAGCCGGCGTGCCCGCCTCCAACAACAATGACGCCGAAGTCGCTCATCTCGCAGATCCCTGGAAGGCGGCGGTCTAGTCCAATGTTTCACGTGAATCAACAGCGCCGGGTGCAGGGCCGCGTTTCACGTGAATCATTTACCGATGCAGAAGGCCGCAAACAGATGGTCGAGGACGGACTCTGCGTCCATTCGGCCGAGCAATCGCTCCATGGCGGTGGAGGCTCGCCTCAGATCCTCCGCAGCCAGTTCAGGATCCTCAAGGCGCTCAGCGGCCTCAGCTAGGGCCGTCACGGCCGCGAGCAGCGCCTCGCGATCCCGCTCGTGGCTGACTATTAGTTCCGACGGCTGAACTGAACCGGCGCCTGAGGCCTCATAGAGCTTCTCCAGAAGAGTTTCGATGCCCTCGCCGGAGGCAACTGAGACGCTGAGCTCGGCGCCTTCGACTGTCCCCAGATCACTCTTGGTCCCAACGACCGCGATCGGAGGTCGCCGCCATGGCTGCTCTTCGAACTCCGGAAAGTCCGGGGGGTGGACGATCGCAACGTCCGGCGCCTGCAGCCATAGCACCTGGTCAGCCCCGATCAGTGCCTGCTTCGCGCGCTCGACCCCGATAGCTTCTGCCTTCGACGTCGTATCGCGAAGGCCAGCGCTATCGATGAGGATGATGAGCTGACCTTTGACGTCGAGCGGCACTTCCTTGAGGTCTCGCGTCGTGCCGGGCTCGTCTGATACGATAGCCACATCGGAGCGGGAGAGGGCGTTGAGAAGGCTCGACTTGCCGGCGTTTGGTGGGCCGGCGAGCACAACGCGAAAGCCGCTGCGGAGGATTCGACCCTGACCGCGAGTGGCGAGCACGCCGCCGATTTCACGGCCCAGGGCCTCAACATTGGAGCTGAAGCCTTCGGGAAGCGTTCCGACATCGCCTTCGTCGGAGAAGTCCAGTTGAGCCTCGATCTCGGCCCGAAGGTCGAGCAGGCGCTCTCGCCAGCCCTCCACTTGCCGCGTCAGACCGCCTTCCATGCGGGCGTAAGCGAGGGACCGCTGGTTCTCGGTCTCGGCCTGGATCAGATCGCCAAGCCCTTGAGCTTCAACGAGATCGAGCTTGCCGTTCTCGAAGGCTCGCCGGGTGAACTCGCCAGCGTCCGCGAGCCTGATACCGGGTTGTGAGGTCAGTCCCCGAAGGGTTGCCCGCACCACGGCGGGCGAGCCGTGTAGCTGGAGTTCGGCGCAGTCCTCCCCGGTGAAGCTGTGCGGGCCGGGCATCCAGGCGACAAGCCCTCGATCCAGCGTCTCTTCGCCGATCCGAATGTCAGCAAGCTTCAGGTGTCGCGGAGCGGGAAGGGCACCGAGCATGTCGATCAGGACGCTGCCGGCCAGTGGGCCGGAGAGACGGATGACCGCTACCCCGGACGGCAGGGCGCCGGAGGAGAGTGCGACGATGGTGTCATCGGTACGCATGACAACCACAGCGCATCGGGCGATGGGAGAGATGGATCCCGGCCTTCGCCGGGATGACGCCGGTGGGGAGGGGATACTCGGGTGAGATGGCTGGCATCCAAACGGAGATCCCCGCCTTCGCGGGGATGACATCGTGGATGTGGATCGTCCGGTGCGTGAACACCCGGCCCAGCTGTCTTAGGTGTTCATCGAGTCGAAGAAGTCGGAGTTCGTCTTCGTCTGACGGATCTTGTCCATCAGGAACTCCATCGCATCGACCGTGCCCATCGGGTTGAGGATACGGCGCAGGACGTACATCTTCCTGAGGATATCCGGCTCGACCAACAGCTCTTCCTTGCGGGTGCCGGACTTGGTGACGTCCATCGCCGGGAACACGCGCTTATCGGAGACCTTGCGGTCGAGGACGATTTCCGAGTTGCCGGTGCCCTTGAACTCTTCGAAGATCACTTCGTCCATGCGCGAACCGGTATCGATCAGCGCGGTCGAGATGATGGTCAGCGAGCCGCCGTCTTCGATGTTTCGAGCGGCGCCGAAAAAGCGCTTGGGGCGCTGCAGCGCGTTGGCATCCACGCCACCGGTCAGCACCTTGCCGGACGACGGCACCACGGTGTTGTAGGCGCGGCCGAGGCGAGTGATCGAATCGAGCAGAATCACCACGTCGCGCTTGTGTTCGACGAGGCGTTTCGCTTTCTCGATCACCATCTCAGCGACCTGGACGTGGCGGCTGGCCGGCTCGTCGAAGGTCGAGGAGATCACCTCGCCCTTCACCGAACGCTGCATGTCGGTGACTTCCTCCGGGCGCTCGTCGATGAGCAGCACGATGAGGTAGCACTCCGGGTGATTGATGGCGATCGACTGTGCAATATTCTGCAACAGTACGGTCTTACCGGTACGCGGCGGCGCAACGATCAGCGCGCGCTGGCCTTTGCCGAGCGGCGCCACCAAATCCATGATCCGGGCGCTCTTGTCCTTGACCGTCGGGTCGGGGAGCTCGAGACGCAGCCGCTCATCGGGATAAAGCGGCGTCAGGTTGTCGAAGTTGATCTTGTGACGGACCTTCTCGGGGTCCTCGAAATTGATGGTGTTGACCTTGAGCAGCGCAAAGTAGCGCTCGCCTTCCTTGGGAGACCGGATCTGGCCTTCAACCGTGTCGCCGGTGCGCAGCGAGAAGCGGCGGATCTGCGAGGGGGAGACGTAGATATCGTCCGGGCCCGGGAGGTAGTTCGCGTCCGGCGAGCGGAGGAACCCAAAACCGTCGGGCAGGACCTCCACCACGCCTTCGCCGGTGATGTCCACTTCACGTGCCGCCAGCTCCTTGAGGATGGCGAACATCAGTTCCTGCTTACGCATCGTCGAGGCGTTCTCGACCTCGTAAGTCTCGGCGAATTCAAGCAATTCGGCAGGCGTCTTGGCCTTGAGCTCGCTGAGCTTCATATTTTCCATTGCGCGGAAGACCCTTGGGCAAACGTAAGTGGCGGGGATGTACGGAGAGGGGGGTTCGCCCGGAAAGCGCCGGGGAGGCGCCCATCGATCAGGCAGTGCGCTTCAGATAGCTAAAACCTTCGCCACATTCAAGCGGAATGCGGATTCACGTGGAACAATGGCTGCTAAGCGGAGCGCATCAGAATGGCTTCACCACCACCGAAATGACGATGACGATGGCGATGACGAAAGGGATTTCGTTGATGGCGCGGAAGAACTTTGCCGGTCGGGTGTTGCGGTCATTGGCGAAGTCGCGCAGCAGCCGGCCGTAGAAACCGTGGATGCCGCTGAGCAGGATCACCATCACGGCCTTCAGCCACATCCAGCCCTGGCTGAAATCGACGATGCCGAAGCCGAAGGCCAGCCACAGGCCGAACACCCAGGCCGCAATCATCGCCGGCGTCGTGATGCCGCGATAGAGCCGCCGCTCCATCACCTTGAAGGTCTCGGACTGGACCGAGCCCTGCTCGGCGTCGGCGTGATAGACGAACAGCCGCGGCAGGTAGAGCATCCCGGCCATCCAGGCGATCACCGAGAGGATGTGCAGCGCCTTGACCCATGGATAGAAATCCATCGCCTATGCTCCCCGCGCCACTGCGATCAGCCGCTCGACATGCGCGATCGGCGTTTCCGGGACGATGCCGTGCCCGAGGTTGAAGATGTGCGGGCGATCGCGGAAGCCGGCGACGATTTCGCGGATGCGATTGTCCATCTGCTCGCCACCGGCGAGTAGGCGCAGCGGATCGAGATTGCCCTGCACGCCGAGACCGGCCGGGAGTTCAGCGGCAAAGCCGAGCGGTGTCGCATAGTCGAGGCCGAGGACGTTGACGCCGGTCGCCTTGGCATAGGCCGGCAAGTTCCCCGCAGCGCCGCGCGGAAAACCGATCACCGGTGCTCCCGGGATGAGTTTCCGCAGCCCTTCGACGATCCGGCGGTTCGGCTCGATTACCCAGTTGCGGAACGCTATCTCGTCGAGGTTCAGCGCCCAGCTCTCGAACAGCTGCACCACATCGGCACCGGCCTGGAGTTGCGCCGCGAGGTAGTCGATGCTGGCCTCGACTAGGATGTCGATCAGTTGCGCGAATGCCGCCGGTTGGGTCAGCGCGAACACCCGGGCCGCCGCCTGGTCGGAGGAACCGCGTCCGCCGATCATGTAGGTGGCAACCGTCCAGGGCGAGCCACAGAAGCCGATCAGGGTCTTGTCGGGGGTGAGGCCAGCTCGAACCCTCCTGACCGTCTCGATGATAGGGCTCAGCTTCTCCAAAGCCCCTTTGGGATCGAGCCGTGGGATCGAGTCTGCCGTCACGGGCTCAAGCAGGGGGCCTTCGCCAGCTTCGAAGCGGACGTATTGGCCCAGGGCATCCGGGATCACCAGGATATCGGAGAAGAGGATTGCTGCGTCGAGATCGAAGCGCCGCAGGGGCTGCAGCGTCACTTCCGAGGCCAGTTCCGGGTTGTAGCAGAGATCGAGAAAGCTGCCGGCTTTGGCTCGCAGCTCGCGATACTCGGGCAGATAGCGGCCGGCCTGGCGCATGATCCAGATCGGGAGCCGCTGCTGGCGCCGTCCGAGCACCGTCTCAAGCAGTGGTTTGAGCACCGGTGTCTGGGTCATCGTCCAACCAATCCTAAAGACTCTAGATTCTTAATCATCATTATCATGGCGGTGTTTTGCAGGAATTCACGGCCGCCCACAACGAGATACGCGGCGACAGAAGCGCGCGGCGGTGACACTGCCGGAGCCTGTGAATCATCGGCGGTGAAGAGAAGAGGGGTGCCTCGGGAGTCGCGCCGTTTACTAAGTCTTAACCATGTCACAATGGTTGACGATCCGTTAACGGGGCTGTGGATGGACGGTGCTTCACGCAACCGGTTATCCCCACAACTCACCTTAACCCTTTGTTAACTCTCCCGCGGGGTCGGCCTGTTGAGCGATCTCGTCCCAGCGGGGAGAACTCGGGCGTTGCGCCGCGGCGGCCCGTTGTCCACCGCCGCTGCACTTGAGCGAACAAGGACAGTGTGGAAAACCCGGACCATGCTGATCCTTGCTTCCCAGAGTTCTGCGCGAAAAGCCCTGCTGGCGGGCACCGGGCTCCGATTCGAAACGAGTCCAGCGCAAATCGACGAACGGGCGCTCGAAGCGGGTGTGCTGGGGAAAGGCGGTGACGCTCGATCCGTGGCGTGTCACCTCGCAGAGGCGAAGGCCATCGCGGTTTCAACGGCCCGGCAGGGGGCAGTCGTCATCGGTGCGGACCAGGTGCTGGCGCTTGATGGGGACCTTCTGCACAAGCCCGAGACCCTTGCCGTCGCGGCGAACCAGCTAGATCGGCTGGCAGGGCACACGCATTTCCTCCATGCCGGTGTCGCCCTGGCCCGCGGAGGCCGCCTGCTCTGGTCCGCGACGGACACGGCATCGCTCACCATGCGCCGCTTCGATGCGGTGGAAGGCGACGCGGTCCTCGCGCTTGAAGGGCCCGGAGTGCTCGGTTCGGTCGGTGGCTATCGGCTCGAGGGCCCGTCGATCCGGCTGTTCGAGCGGATCGAGGGTGACTATTTCACCATTCTGGGGCTGCCGCTGTTGCCCTTGCTGGCCGCGCTGCGTCAGCATGCCCCTGAAACCCTCGCTCAGTGATTCACGTGAAAAAAGCCTTCGTCATCGGCCACCCGATCAAGCATTCCCGCTCGCCGCTGATCCACGGCAGCTGGATCGCTGAGCATGGTATCGATGGCGGCTACGAGGCGATCGACGTCGCCCCCGAGGAGTTGCCGGCTTTCGTCGAGCGCCTGCGCCAGGGCGAGTTCGCCGGCGGCAACGTGACCATACCCCACAAGGAGGCGGTGTTTGCCCTCTGCGACAGCGTCGACCCACTGGCGACCACCATCGCGGCGGTGAACACGCTCGTCGCCCGCGACGGCAAGGTGCATGGCTTCAACACCGACTTCATGGGTTTTCTCGGCAATCTCGACCAGAACGCCCCGGGCTGGGCGGAGGGGCTGAACCGCGCCATCGTGCTCGGCGCCGGCGGTGCGGCCCGCGCTATTCTCGTCGCGCTGCGCGAACGCGGGGTTCCCGAGATCGTGCTGCTCAATCGCACGCCGGAGAAGGCTGAAGCCCTGGCGAGGGAGATTGCCGGCCCGTTCCTTCCCGGCAGCCTCGCGGACTACGCCCAATACGCACCCGGGGCCGGCCTCGTGGTGAACACCAGTTCCGTCGGCATGCACGACACCCGTTTCGACGATCTCGACCTCCGGCTGCTGCCCAAGACAGCGCTGGTCACCGACATCGTCTATGTCCCGCTCGTGACGCCGCTGCTGACCGACGCCCGCGCGCTCGGTCTCCGCACCGTCGACGGGCTCGGGATGCTGCTGCATCAGGCGGTCCCCGGCTTTGAGGCCTGGTTCGGCGTCCGCCCCGAGGTGACCCCGGCGCTGCGCGCCAGAATCGAGGCGACGCTCTGATGCTGAAGCTCGGGCTCACCGGATCGATCGCGACGGGCAAATCGACGGTGCTCAAGGCCTTCGCCGATCTCGGCATCCCGACCTTTTCGTCCGACGAGGCGGTGCATGACCTTTACCGCGGCGCGGCTGTCGCGCCGGTCGAGGCAGCTTTTCCCGGGGTTACGGTGGACGGGGTCATCGATCGCGAAAAGCTCAGTCGGCATCTGGTTGGCCATCCCGGGCGGTTGCAGCAGCTCGAGGCCATCGTGCATCCGCTGGTGCGGGCGAGGATAAGGTCGTTCCTCGCCGAGGCCGAAGCTCGTGGTGAAGCGATTGCGGTGGTCGATATCCCGCTGCTGTTCGAGAACGGCGTCGATTGGGGGCTCGATGCCGTCATCGTCACCATCGTCGATGCGGCCGAGCAACGCCGGCGTGCCCTGGCTCGTCCCGGGATGACGGTGGAAAAGCTTGAGGCCATCCTTGCCCGTCAGCTAACACAGGCTGAAAAGGTGAAACGCGCCACCTACATAATCGACACCGCCGACACCATCGAAGCGACCCGCCAATCGGTTGCCGACCTGGTGCAGAGGCTGCGTCAGGAAGCCAAAGCCCGCCAATGAGCCGCGAAATCGTCCTCGATACCGAAACCACCGGCCTATCGCCGGTGACGGGCGACCGCATCGTCGAAATCGGCTGCGTCGAGCTGATCAACCACATCCCGACCGGCCGGCATTTCCACGTCTATCTCAATCCCGAGCGTAACGTGCCGGATGAAGCATTCCGGGTGCATGGGCTGTCGACCGAGTTCCTGCGCGACAAGCCGCTGTTCAGCGCCGAGGCCGACGCCTTCCTCGAGTTCATCGGCGATGGCACGCTGGTGATCCACAACGCCCCGTTCGACATGGGCTTTCTCAACTTCGAGCTCGAAAAGCTCGGCAAGCCCAGCCTCACCAATGAGGTGATCGACACCGTGATGGTGGCGCGCGAGCGCCATCCGGGCGCGCGCGTCAGCCTCGACGCGCTCTGCAAGCACTATGGCATCGACAATTCGAAGCGCGTGTTGCACGGCGCGCTGCTCGACAGCGAGATCCTCGCCGATGTCTATCTGGAGCTGATCGGTGGCCGGCAGGTGGCGCTGGCGCTGGTGGCCGAGACGCATATCGAGAGCGGCATCACCGTGACGATGGCGCCGGCGCGCCAGCGGCCGGTGCCGCTGCCGTCACGGCTGACCGACATCGAATTCGCCGCCCACCTGAAGCTCGTCGGCACGCTCGGCGCCGACGCCTTGTGGAGCAATTATCCCACCGAACTCGCGGCGGCCGAGTAGGCCCGCTTAGTTGGTCGGCGTGCCCGGAGCGGCCTGCTGCGCCTGCAGGTTGCGGACGTTCTGGATGTAGAGCGCGTTGAAATCCACCGGCTCCATCATCAGCGGCGGGAAGCCGCCGAGCTGGACGATGGTGGCGAGCACATGGCGGGCGAACGGGAAGATCATTCGCGGGCACTCGACCATCAGCAGGGCCGGCAGCTGCTGCTCGGGCACGTTCCTCACCCGGAACACGCCGCCATAGACCAGCTCGACGTTGAACAGCACGGTCTTGTCGCGCTCGGCCTTGGCGTTGAGGTTGATTTCGACGGCGTAGAGATCGTCGGCCTGCTTCTTCACCCCGACATTGATGCCGACGGTGAAGTTGGGGTTCGAACCGCCCAACAGCACCGAACCGGGCGCGCCCGGGTTCTCGAAGCTCAGGTCGCGGGTGTACTGCCCGACGAGGCTGTAGCTGGGCGCCGTGCTGGCGTTCGCGGGTGCCGGCGCGGCCTCGGGCGGGGTCTGGTCAGCCATAGTCGAAAATCCTCGAGCTTTCGGTCGGCCGGGTGGCTAGCACCTTTGGCACTCAGCCACAAGCGCGGTGGCCTTCAGCGCGGCCGCCACTCGTCCGAATCGAGGTCGATCGTGCCATCGTCGACACGCCGTTGCGCAAAGCCGGGACCGGCCCCGGTGGTCGAGGTGACGACCGTCACCCGGGACTTGAGAAAGGCGTAGATTGCCGAGCGCACCGGCGGGATCAGCAGCAGGATGCCGATGAGGTCGGAGAAATAGCCCGGCAAAAGCAGCAGCAGTCCCGCGACCCCGACCATCATCGCGTCGGCCAATGCTCGCGCCGGCAACTGCCCGCGCCCCACCGTCGAGCGGATCTCGTTGAGCAGCGACAGTCCCTGCATGCGGATCACCAGCGAACCGATGATCGCCGTCACCACTACGCCCGCCAGCGTCGGCCACAAGCCGATGGCGTTGCCGATCACCACGAAGAACGCGATCTCGACCAGCGGCACCAGCAGAAAGATCAGGAACAATAGGCGGCCCAATGGGTAACCCTTTCGAAAGCGCTGCGTCATAAAGGCCCCGCCGGGCTCCTCAGCCAAACGTGAACTGGTTTCCGGCTGAGCGTTTCCCTATATATAGGTCACATTTTTGGCTCCGCGAGCCGGACGCCCCCTTTCCCCTGGCGCGAGTAGCACGTCCGATGGATGAATTCTTCGATATCCCCACGCTCATCGTCATTGGTCTGGCGATCGTTGTGCTGTTCCGCCTGCGTCAGGTCCTCGGCACCCGTACCGGTCGTGAGCGTTCCCCGCTGGAGCGCCAGCGTGAGGCGGCGCCGGTGAAGGCCGGCGACGACACGGTGGTGCAGATGCGCCCGCGTCCGGTTCCAGAGACCGACGAGGATCAGGCCCGGGCGGCGCGCAAGCTCGAGACCGAGATCACCCAGTTCTCGCATGGCGACGACAAGGTTGCGGCGGGCCTCAATGCGATCGCTGACGCCGACCCGAACTTCGGGCCCAAGAGCTTCATGGAAGGCGCCAAGTCCGCCTATGAGATGATCGTCACGGCGTTCGCCGCCGGGGACCGCCAGACCCTGAAGAACCTGCTCGAAAAGGACGTCTATGACGGCTTCGAGCGCGTCATCAAAGATCGCGAGGCCGCCGGCCACAAGATCGACTTCACCTTTGTCGGGCTGCCCAAGGTCGAGATTTCGGAAGCCGAAGTAGACAAGCGGGCCGCCAGCGTCACCATCCGCTTCCACGCTGAAGTGGTCTCGGCCACCCGCGACAAGGACGGCAACCTGCTCGAAGGCAATGCCGACCAGGTCACCAACATCGCCGACGAATGGACTTTTGCGCGCAACCCCAAGGCGCGCGATCCCAACTGGAAGCTCGTCGCCACCAGTCAGCTCGAATAAGAGGCCACGCTCGGGGGGCGATGCGATGGCCAAGCGCCGGTCGGATGGAAAGGGCCAGCTCCCCGACTGGCACCTTTGGCTCGAGGTGTCGCAGACGGTTTCGCCGCTGCGGCCGCCGCGGCAGATCGTGAACCTCGACACCGAACCGCTGCCCATACCTACGCCGCCGCCGCCCAAGCGCCACCGCCTGCTGCCGGCCATGCCGGCATATCAATCCGACGGCCGGCCGGCCAAGCAACCGCGCGCCGGGATCGAACCCAACCTGAAACAGCGGCTGCAGCGGGGGCGCGAAGAGATCGATGGGACGATCGACCTGCATGGCATGCGCCAGGTTGAGGCGCACGCAGCGCTCACCCGCTTCATCCAGGCTCGGGCAGCGCGCGGCGATCGAACCTTGCTGGTGATCACCGGCAAGGGGCTGAAGAAGCTCGGCGACGACGCAGCGGTGATCGTCGAACGCGGGGTGCTTCGCGCCATGCTGCCGGTATGGCTCAGTGCGCCAAACCTCGCGCCGCTGGTCGCGGGCTGGGATACGGCGGCGCAAGGCCATGGCGGCGATGGCGCCTTCTACGTGCGGTTACGACGGGAGCGGGATTATCGATGACTCCACTCGGGCTGAAGCTTCGCCAGATGCGTGACGAACGCGGCGTGACGCTGAAGGACATGGCCAAGGCGCTGCGCGTTTCCAGCGCCTATCTCAGCGCCCTCGAACATGGCCGCCGCGGCAAGCCGACCTTCGCGCTGATGCAAAGGATCATCGCCTATTTCAACGTCATCTGGGACGACGCCGAGGAACTGCAGCGCCTTGCGGAGATGAGCGACCCCAGGATCACCATCGACACTGCCGGAATGCCCCCCGAGGCCACCGAACTCTCCAACCGCCTCGCCCGCGATATTGCCAAGTTGGCGCCGGAAGATCTGGCTTATCTCAGCACCGAAGTCGCCCGTCGGGTGAAGTAGGCGACGCCTGCCTGGGTGCTTTGGGCCATGGCGACAGTTGCGCCGTGAAAGGTGCCGTGCGCTATAGTTTACGGCTTGCTGATTGACACTAAGTAGTTGGAGTAGCAGCCTTGGAGACAAACTAACGCAGGTCTTGCGGCGAAACGTTAAGGTTTGGTCCACACAATCGTCACCATCCGCTGGATGTTGGAAGAGGGTGGCATGCGCGTCTCGCAACTGTTCTGGGACAAGCAGTCCCAATGGTCGGAGGCAGACGTGTCTCTCGACCGGGCTGGTCTGGTCTTCTATTTCGGCACCCGCCAGATGCTCGCCGATGGCGGGCTTTACGACAGTCTTCGGTCGCGCTTTCCCGACGCGCACCTGCTGGGGTGCTCGACCGGCGGGCAACTCGCCGGGCTCGACGTCAGCGACGATACGGCCTGCGCCCTGGCACTGGACTTCGCGGCGACCGACCTGCGCGTCGCCCGCGCCGAGATAAAGGGCTCCGCCGACTCACGTGCGACCGGCGCCGCCATCGGCGCTGCGCTCAAGGGCGACCGCCTGGCCGGCGTGTTCATCCTGTCGGACGGACTGCGCGTCAATGGCAGCGCGCTGGTTGAAGGCGTCGTCAGCGAAGTCGGGCGCGACGTGCCGGTCAGCGGCGGCCTTGCCGGCGACGGCGCTGATTTTGCCCAGACCCTCGTGGGTTGTGACAGTCCCCCGGCGCCCAACACCATTGCAGCGGTTGGCTTTTATGGCGATGCCATCCGCATCGGTCACGGCAGCGCCGGCGGCTGGGATGTGTTCGGGCCGATGCGCCAGATCACTCGCTCCGACGGCAATGTGCTGTACGAGGTCGACGGCAAGCCGGCGCTCGATCTCTACAAGCTCTATCTCGGACCGGAGGAGAGCCAGAACCTGCCCGGCTCGGCGCTGCTGTTCCCGCTGCGCATCTTCGATCCCAAACACCCCGAACGCAGCGTCGTTCGCACCATCCTTGCCGTCGATCACGAGTCGGGCTCGATGACATTTGCCGGAGATATGCCCCAGGGCTGGTCGGCTCAGCTGATGCGCGGCAGCTTCAACCGGCTCTGCGCCGGCGCGGCGGAGGCGACGCAGCGCGCCGTGCTCAATGCGCATCCGCAGCCCGATGCACAAAGCGCCGCTATCTTCGTCAGCTGCATTGGGCGGCGCTTGCTCATGGGTCAACGCATCGACGAGGAGATCGAGGCGGCTACCGCTGAGCTGGCGGAGAGCTGTGTGCCGGTCGGCTTCTATTCCTACGGTGAGATATCGCCGCACGAGGTCTCCGGCTTCTGCCAGTTGCACAACCAGACGATGACCGTGACAGTACTGGCAGAGCAGGCGGCCTGATTTGCGTAAGCTGTTTGATCGGCAGCTGGAAAAATCGACGGACGCCGCCGGGCGTGTCGACCTGGCGGCGCTCGAACGGCTGGTGACGGCTGCCTACGAAGACGCCGAGCTGGACCGCACGCGCACCGATCGATCGATCGAGCTGATGGTGGGCGAGCTCACGGCGTTCCAGGTCGGGCTCGAGGCAGAGATCGAGAACCGGACCGCGCAGCTGCGCCAGAGCCAGAAGAAGCTGCGCACCCAGAACACCCGCTTCCTCACGGCGCTCGAGAACATGGCGCAAGGCCTCGCGATGTTCGACAGGCAGCGCCGACTGGTGGTCTGCAACCGACAATATCTCGACATCTACAATCTGCCGCGCCGGTTCGGCCGCGTCGGCACGTCGCTTGTTTCGATCCTCAGGGCCCGCATCGCCGCCGGAACTTCCGCTGGCAGCGATCCGGCCGCCTATCTGCGCGAGCGGCTGGTGACGGCGGCGGACGGCGTGAGTTCGACGACGACGCACCATCTCAACAATGGGCGGGTGCTGTCGGTCACCCACCGCGCCATGGGCGATGGCGGCTGGGTGACCATGCACCGTGACATCACCGAGCTGCACAACATGCAGGCCGAGCTCACGCACCAGGCCTATCACGACTCGCTCACCGAGCTGCCGAACCGCAACCTGCTCTACCAGCTGCTCGGGCAGGCCATCGATACACTGCCGACAGGCGGCAGCTTTGCGGTGCTCTGTCTCGATCTCGATGGCTTCAAGGCGATCAACGACTCGATGGGTCACGCCGCCGGCGACAAGCTGCTGAAACAGGTGGCGGCTCGCCTGCGCGAGTGTGTCGGAGACGCCGGAACCGTCGGCCGCATGGGTGGCGACGAATTCGCCGTGCTGCACCCCGACGGCACCCCCGAAAGCGCGCTGGTGCTGGCCAAGTCGATTCTCGAGGCGATCCGCCGGCCGTTCGATATCGACGATCACGCCGTGCTGGTCGGCGTGAGCATCGGCGTCGCCATGGCGCCGCGCGATGGCCAGAGCGCCGACAAATTGCTGAGGAACGGCGACCTGGCGCTCTACTCGATCAAGCGCGGACGACGCGGCGGATACCGCTTCTTCGAGCCGGACCTGCAGCGGACGCTCAGTGAGAGCAGCCGCATCGAGCGCGACCTCCGCCGTGCGCTGGCCAACGGGGAGTTCGAACTGTTCTACCAACCCATCCTCAACCTCGACTCGCAGACCATCGCCGGCTTCGAGGCATTGCTGCGCTGGCGCCACCCGATCGAGGGCATCATCCCGCCGGCCGAGTTCATTCCGCTGGCTGAGGAACTCGGGCTGATCGTGCCGATCGGGGAATGGGTCATCCGCCAGGCCTTCGCCGAGGCGGCCAGCTGGCCGGCAAGGATGCACGTTGCCGTCAATGTGTCGTCGGTGCAGTTCGGCCGTGGCGACCTGGTCGGCGTCGTGATGGATGCGCTGCGTGCCAGCGGCCTCGCCGCCGATCGGGTGGAGATCGAGATCACCGAGACGCTGTTCCTCGAGAACAGCCAGCAGAACCTCGATACCCTGCACCGGCTGCACGCCCTCGGGCTCAAGGTGGCGCTCGATGACTTCGGCACGGGCTACTCGGCGCTTAGCTATCTGCTGGCTTTCCCATTCGACAAGATCAAGCTCGACGGCTCGTTCGTCGGCGCGCTGGACAACCGGCAGGGTGCCCTGATCATCATGCGATCGGTCGCCGATATCGGCCAGCGCATGGGCATGGTCACCACTGCCGAAGGGGTCGAGACCCCCGAACAGCTCAAGGATGTCCAGCTCCTCGGCTACACCGAAGCACAGGGTTTCCTGATCTCGGAGCCGATGAGCCGCCAGGCGGTGCGCCAGCTGCTGCACCTCGCCTTCGACACCACGCCGGAATCGCCCGTGCAGCAGGAGCTCTCGCTCGCGGCCAAGACTGCGAGCAACGCCCGCCGGCCCTGACCGACGCTGCCACTTCGCGGATTCACGTGGAACACACCAGCGAGTGGACAGCCTCCGGCAACCGGACTATGCGCTAGCCGATATTTTGCTGACCTGTTCGGACGAGTTTCATGCTGCGCCGGTTCTTTGCCTATTACGCACCCTATAGGCACCTGTTCTTTCTCGATTTCGGCTGCGCCGTACTGGCCGGCGTTCTTGAGCTGGGCTTCCCACTGGCGGTGAAGCTGTTCGTCGATGACTTGTTGCCGGGCCAGAACTGGGGGCTGATCGCCGGCACGGCTGCGCTGCTGCTGGCGGTGTACGCGCTCAACACAGCGCTCATCGCTATCGTCAACTATTGGGGCCATGCGCTCGGCATCTCGATCGAGAGCGACATGCGCCGGCAGGCCTTCGATCACATCCAGAAGCTCAGCTTTCGTTATTTCGACAACAACAAGACCGGCCAGCTGATCACCCACGTCACCAAGGATCTCGAGGAGGTGGGCGAGGTTGCCCACCATGGCCCGGAAGACCTGTTCATCGCGGTGATGACCTTCATCGGCGCCTTCATCCTGATGTTCACGGTGCACTGGCAGCTGGCGCTGATGACCACCATCATCGTGCCGCTGATGACCTGGCTGGTGAGCCGCTACGGCTCTCGCATGACCCGCACCTGGCAGCAGCTGTTCCGCCAGGTCGGCGACTTCAACACCCGCGTGCAGGAGAGCGTCGGCGGCATCCGCGTGGTCAAGGCCTTCGCCAACGAGGACTATGAGCGCGGCCTGTTCGCCAAGAACAACGAGGGCTATCGCGCCACCAAGCTCAGCGCCTACGCCATCATGACCGCGTCGATCGCGCTCAGCTATTTCAGCACCCGCTTCGTGCAGCTGGTGGTGATGGTCGCCGGCACCTGGTTCGTCATCAAGGGCGACCTGAGCTATGGCGGCTTCATCGGCTTCCTGCTGCTGGTCAACGTCTTCTTCCGCCCGATCGACAAGATCACCTCGGTACCGGAGAGCTACCCCAAGGGCATCGCGGGGTTCCGCAGGTTCACCACGCTGATCGACACGGAGCCTGATACTGCAGATCGACCAGGGGCGAAGCCGGTCGAGAGCCTCAAGGGCGACATCGTCTACAGCAATGTGAGCTTTGCCTATTCGGGCGATCCGGCGTCAAAGGACAAGGTGCTCGACGGGCTGAACCTCACGATCGCCGCCGGTGAGACCGTGGCCTTTGTCGGCCCGTCCGGCGCCGGCAAGACCACCATCTGCTCGCTGCTGCCGCGTTTCTACGATGTCACCGCCGGCGCCATCAGTATCGACGGCGTCGACATCCGCGACATGACCCAGGCCTCGCTGCGCAGCCAGATCGGCATCGTGCAGCAGGATGTATTCCTGTTCGGCTCGACCATTCGTGAGAACGTCGCCTATGGCCGTCTCGGCGCCAGCGACGAGGAAATCATGGATGCACTGCGCCGCGCGGCGCTGGACGAGTTCGTGCTGTCACTGCCGGACGGGCTCGATACGCCGACCGGCGAGCGTGGCGTAAAGCTGTCCGGCGGCCAGAAGCAGCGCCTCGCCATCGCGCGCATCTTCTTGAAGAACCCGCCGATCCTCATTCTCGACGAAGCGACCTCGGCGCTGGACACCGCGACCGAGTACGCCATTCAGCAGGCGCTCGCCGCACTGTCGGAGGGGCGCACGACGCTCGTCGTAGCGCACCGGCTCGCCACCATCCGCAATGCCGATCGTATCGTGGTGGTGAGCAGCGAGGGTATCGTCGAGCAGGGGACGCATGCCGAGCTGATCGGCAGGGCGGGCGCTTATGCGCGGCTGCACGGCGCACAGTTCGGCGGCACCACCGCAGCAGAATAGCAAAGGCCGGGATCGCTCCCGGCCTTCTCAATTCGTCGTTCTGTAGCCTTACAGCACGAAGCGGCTGAGGTCGGTGTCGGCCGCCATCTTGCCGATGCGGTCCTGCACATAGGCAGCATCGATCCGAATCGTCTCGCCGGCCTTGTCGGGCGCGTCGAACGAGATGTCCTCGACCAGCCGCTCGAGGATAGTGGCGAGCCGGCGGGCGCCGATATTCTCGACCGTCGAGTTCACCTGCACCGCCGCGTCGGCGATCGCTTCGATCGCGTCCGGGGTGAAGTCGAGGGTCAGGCCCTCGGTCTTCATCAGCGCCACGTACTGCTTGATCAGGCTGGCATCGGTGTCGTTGAGAATGCCGATCAGGTCCTGCCGGGTCAGCGCCTTGAGCTCGACGCGGATCGGCAGGCGCCCCTGCAGCTCGGGCAACAGGTCCGAGGGTTTTGCGACGTGGAAGGCGCCCGAGGCGATGAACAGGATGTGGTCGGTTTTCACCGGTCCGTACTTGGTGGAGACCGTGGTGCCTTCGATCAACGGCAGCAGGTCGCGCTGTACGCCCTCGCGGGAGACGCCACCACCGTAGCCGCCTTCGCGGTTCACGATCTTGTCGATCTCGTCGATGAAGGCGATGCCGTGGTTCTCGACCAGGTCGACGGCCTCCTTGTTCAGCTGGTCCTGGTCGAGCAGCTTGTCGGCTTCCTCGGCGAGGAGCGGCTGATGCGCGTCCTTGACCTTCACCTTGCGCTTCACGCCGCGGCCGCCAAACGCCTTGCCCAGCATGTCCTGGATGTTGATCACGCCGATATTGGCGCCCGGCATGCCGGGGATGTCGAAGCCGCCGGGATTGCCGGTCGGCTGCATCTCGATCTCGATTTCCTTGTCGTCGAGCTCGTTGGTGCGGAGCTTCTGGCGGAAGCTGTCGCGGGTCGACGGCGAGGCGGACGAGCCGACCAGTGCGTCGAGCACCCGCTCTTCGGCATTGTGGTGAGCCTGCGCCTGCACCTCGCCGCGCTTCTTGTCGCGCAGCAGCGAAATGCCGGCCTCGACCAGGTCGCGGATGATCTGTTCGACGTCGCGGCCGACATAGCCGACTTCGGTGAACTTGGTGGCTTCGACCTTGATGAACGGCGCCTGGGCGAGCTTGGCCAGCCGGCGACTGATCTCGGTCTTGCCGACGCCGGTGGGCCCGATCATCAGGATGTTCTTGGGCGTCACCTCGGCGCGGAGGTCATCGGGCAGCTGCTGCCGGCGCCAGCGGTTGCGCAGCGCCACGGCGACGGCGCGCTTCGCGTCATGCTGGCCGACAATGTAGCGATCGAGCTCGGAGACGATCTCGCGCGGGGAGAAATTGGTGTCACTCATAATCCGTCACTTTCCGCTGCCCTCATCGAGGCGCAGCACCATGAGATAGTCATCGTAGAAGACGCCATCGACCTTCAGGCCGCGCGGGTCTTCGCCGTATGTCACAAAGCCGTGCCGCTCGTAGAGCCGGCGGGCCGTTGGGTTGTCCTGCGTCACCGCGAGGTGCAGCTGCAGGACGTGGTTGCGGGCTTCCGCGATCACCGCGGCGATCAACAGGTCCGCGCCGCCTTTGCCCCGTGAGCCGGGGCTGAGATAGACGCCAACCAGGTGGCCGCGATGCGCCGACTTCAGCATCGCCTCGCGATAGAAGCCGGCAGTGCCGACCAGCGCCTCCGCATCGAACAGGCCGAACACGAAGCCCTTGTCGAGGCGGTCGACCCAGGCCGAAGCCGGCTTGTCGATCTCCTCCGCGAGGCTCGAGCCGAACGAGGCGGGCGAGTTCTGCAGCCCTTCGATCCGGAGCGACCGGTAGGCTTCGGCGTCTGCAGCGGCGAGCCGGCGGGTGGTCCAGCTCACGCGAAATCTCCGTCGGCGTTCCGCGCCATCATCAGCGCCGGGCCGTATTCCGAGTGCCGCGTATCGAAGCTCTCGAACCCGGCTTTCTCGTATGCCCGGATCGCCGCCGCATTGGCCGGATCGGGATCGATGATCACCCGGATGGCGCCTTCCTCGAACAGTAGCTCGACGAACGCCTCGATCAGCCGCGGGCCGTGGCCTTTGCCGATCAGCTCGGGCACCCCAATGAACTGGTCGATCCCCAGCGTTCCGGTCGGCTGGTCCTGGTACGGGTGGCCATCTTCGAGATGCGGATCGTAGCTCTGGATGTAGCCGATCGGCTTGCCATTGAGCTCGACGATGAACGGCTCCACCGAGATGCTATCGATGTGGCCTTCGATCGACTTCAGCGCTTTGCCCAGGTCGTTGTCCCACCATTTCGCCACGTGCGGCTCCGCCAGCCAGCGCGCCAGGAGCGGCAGGTCGGCTTGCGTCACGGGCCGGAAGCCGTAGCGGTGGGCGTCAGACGGTTTCAATCGTTTCGACCGTCACGTTCTCGTTGGTGTAGATGCAGACCTCGGCCGCGATCTTCATCGCCTTGCGGGCGATCTCCTCGGCATCGAGCTCGGTGTTCTCGCTGAGCGCCAGGGCCGCGGAATAGGCGTAGTTGCCGCCTGAGCCGATGGCGATGGTGTTGTGGTCGGGGGTCAGCACGTCGCCGGTGCCGGTGAGCACCAGGGTGACGTCCTTGTCGGCGACGATCATCATCGCTTCGAGCCGGCGCAGGTAGCGGTCGGTGCGCCAGTCCTTGGCGAGCTCGACCGAGGCGCGCATCAGCTGGTCGGGGTACTGCACCAGCTTGGCTTCCAGCCGCTCGAACAGCGTGAACGCGTCGGCGGTGGCACCGGCAAAGCCGCCGATTACCTTGCCGTCGGCGAGGCGCCGGACCTTCTTGGCGGAATGCTTCATCACGGTGTTCCCGACCGAGACCTGTCCGTCACCGGCCACTACCACCTTGTTGCCCTTGCGGACGGCGACGATCGTCGTGCCGTGCCAGCCGGGGAACTCGTTGTCCTTCGACATGTTGGGAAAAACTCCAGAACTGTTGGACCCTATTTAGGCACGGGTCGAGGGAATGCAAACCTGGCTAGCCGGTTGGGTAGTTTCCCGGAGGTTACCTGGGTCGCGCCGCTCACGACGTGCGGCCCTCTTTCACCGCATCTTCACCCCTCAGGCGCTATCTGCTAAAGCCGCCGCGCCAGACAGGGACTGCAGCCATGCGCACCGCCGAGATCAAGAGGAAGACCAATGAGACCGACATCAAGGTGTCGGTGAACCTCGATGGGTCCGGTAAGCACGACATGCAGACCGGCATCGGCTTTCTCGATCACATGCTGGATCAGCTGTCCAAGCACTCGCTGATCGACATGAGCGTCGTCGCCAAGGGCGACCTGCACATCGATTTCCACCACACCGCCGAGGACGTCGGCATTGCACTGGGTGAAGCGATCAAGCAGGCGCTGGGCAACAAGCGCGGCATCCGTCGCTATGCCTCGTCCGACCTGCCGATGGATGGGACGCTGACCCGCGTCGCGCTCGACGTCTCGGGCCGGCCGTTCCTCGTCTGGAAGGTCGAGTTCACCCGCGACAAGGTGGGCGAGATGGACACCGAGCTGTTCCGCGAGTGGTTCCAGGCCTTCGCCATGAATGCCGGCATCACGCTGCACGTCGAGACCTTCTACGGCGACAACAACCACCATATCGCCGAGAGCGCCTTCAAGGCGCTGGCCCGGGCATTGCGCTCGGCCGTCGAGATCGACCCGCGCGCTGCGGATGCGATCCCTTCGACCAAGGGTACGCTCTAGCGCTTAGCCCTTCGGCCGACCCTCGTCGTCGGTCTCCATCCCGAGCAGCGGCATCACCTCCACCGCGTGGCAGGGAAAGATCGACATGTGCGGGTGGCCCTCGAACATTTGCGCCGCCGCCTCCAGCGACGGCGCCCGAACCACCACAAACACCGTTAGCTGGTTGACAGCGTCAGCCACGCCGTCGTCGGAGACGCGCTTGGTTTTGCCCAGCGGTCCGCCCTGGTAGACGATCGAATCCTTGTGCTTTTCGTCCCAGGCTTCGAGCGCCGGCAGGCCGATCGCGTCCTTGGCTCGCCGTTCCTCCTCGGATAGCGCGTACCAGGCCTGCCATTTCGGCCCGGCCTTGTCGCTGTAGAACACCGCGAGATACTTACCGTCGGCCATTTCGCGCCTCCCGGCGAGATCAGCTGAAGCCGTGCGTGGCGCCCGCGCCGATGAGGACCGCGGTGAAGACCGCCATCAGCACGAGCAGCCCGACGGCGAGCCAGCCGATGAAGATGCCCTGGCTGGGCTTGGAACCCATGGTTCCGTCGCCATGCGGATCGGGTGAATCGTGCGTCATGGAGCTCTCCTCGAAGCCTGTTGAACGAACGGCATGGCAGGCGGTCGGTTCCCTCATCTTCCAACCGTGCGGGTTTTGCTCTAAGGCGAACCCGCAACCACGCCGATCCAACGAGGATAACCGTGACCCTCTATTCCGTCTACGAGCGCCCGAACGATGCGCCCACTGCGGTGGCCGATCGCTTCTCCTGGTCCGCAGCCCTGCTGCCGCCGGTGCATGCGCTCGTCCACGGGCTCTGGCTGCTGCTCACGGTTTGGGTGGTCGGCACCGTGGCGATCATCGCTTCGAGCGTGGTGATCGGTGGTGAAGCGGCATTCTGGATCTACGCGCTGTTCGCCACCCTGATCGGTTTCGAGGCTTCGAGCTTCCGCCGGGTGAAGACCGGCAAACGTGGCGGCCTCTATCGCACCGAGATCGTCGCCGCCGGTGAAGACCTGGCACTGGTCGACTACCTGAAGCGGCAGACCCGATGAGCACGGTCACCATTATCGATTACGGCTCGGGCAACCTCCGCTCGGCCGCCAAGGCCTTCGAGCGCGCCGCGCGTGAGACAGGGACCGCCGACGAGATCCTCGTCACCGACGACGTCGAAGTCGTCCGCCGCGCCGATCGTATCGTCTTGCCCGGGGTCGGCGCCTTCGCCGATTGCCGCGCCGGGCTCGATGCCGTCACCGGCATGGTCGACGTGTTGGAAGAGCGGGTGATCAAGGGCGGCGTGCCGTTCCTCGGCATCTGCGTCGGCATGCAGCTGATGGCCACGGAAGGCCGCGAGAAGGCGATCACCAAGGGCCTCGGCTGGATCCCCGGCGCTGTCGTGCGGCTCGAGCCGAAAGGCGACCTCAAGGTGCCGCACATGGGGTGGAACACGCTGACCATCCGGCAGCCCCATCCGCTGCTATCGGGCATCCCCGACGGACCGGATGGGCTGCACGCCTATTTCGTCCACTCGTACCATCTGGCGGTGGACCGCCCCGAGACGTTGATCGCCACGGCTGACTACGGCCAGGACGTCACCGCCATCGTCGGGCGCGACAACATGCTGGGCACCCAGTTCCACCCCGAAAAGAGCCAGAGCCTCGGCCTGACCCTGATCGGCAACTTCCTGAGGTGGAAGCCATGATCCTGTTCCCGGCCATCGACCTGAAGGACGGCCAGTGCGTTCGCCTGAAGCTCGGCGATATGGACCAGGCCACGGTGTTCAACGACAACCCTGCAGCGCAGGCGAAGTCATTCGAGGACCAGGGTTTTGAGTACCTGCACGTCGTCGATCTCAACGGCGCGTTCGCGGGCAAGAGCGTCAATGGCGAGGCGGTGCAGGCCATCCTCGACACGGTGAGCTTTCCGGTGCAGCTCGGCGGTGGCATCCGCTCTATTGCGCATATCGAGGAGTGGCTCGACCGCGGCCTCTCTCGCGTCATCCTCGGCACCATCGCGGTGCGCGATCCGGCGCTGGTGCGCGAAGCAGCGCGGTTGTTCCCCGGCCAGGTGGCGGTCGGCATCGATGCGCGCGGCGGCAAGGTGGCGGTGGAGGGTTGGGCCGAGACGTCCGAGCTGACCGCGATTGAACTGGGGCAGCGCTTCGAGGGCGCTGGGGTCGCCGCGATCATTTACACCGACATCGACCGCGACGGCATTCTGAAGGGCATCAATTGGCCTTCGACGCTGGAGCTGGCGGAAGCCGTGTCGATCCCGGTGATCGCCTCAGGCGGGCTCGCCTCGATGGACGACATCCGCACCATGACCGAACCACGCTACCAGATCCTCGAAGGCGCCATCTCCGGCCGGGCGCTCTATGACGGGCGCATTGATTCACGTGAAGCAATAGCGCTGCTGAAGCAGCGGGCCGCCTGATGGCCGAGCTCAAGAACAAGCCGGTGCTGGTCGAGCGGGTGCGGCTCTGGTGGTATCCAGTGGCGCTGGTGCCCATATTGGCGCTGTTCTACGCCGGCTTCTCCGGCATCCTGCCTACGCTGTTCGGCCTTGCTGGACTGTTCGCATTCTTTTTCTGGGTGTTCTCCTTCGGCTTTGCGATCTACGCCCGGCTGAAGCGCCCGCCCTCGGATCCGCGCCAATGAGCCTCAAGACCCGCATCATTCCCTGCCTCGACGTGAAGGACGGCCGCGTCGTGAAGGGCGTGCAGTTTGTCGATCTGGTGGACGCCGGCGACCCGGTGGAAGCCGCCATCGCCTATGACGCCGCCGGCGCCGATGAACTCTGCTTTCTCGACATCACCGCCAGCTCCGACAACCGCGAGACCATCTTCGACGTGGTGGCGCGTACCGCCGAGCATTGCTTCATGCCGGTGACGGTGGGTGGTGGCGTCAGGAAGATCGAGGATATCCGCAAGCTTCTCCTGGCAGGCGCCGACAAGGTGGCGATCAACACCTCGGCGGTGAACGATCCCGACTTCGTCGCCCGGGCCGCCGACAAGTTCGGCGACCAGTGCATCGTCGTCTCGGTTGATGCCCGCCAGCGCCAGGTTCGCGCCCCCGGCCAGCACAACATGGACGAGTGGGAAGTCTTCACCCATGGCGGCCGTAACCCGACCGGCCTCGATGCAGTCGAGTTCGCCGCGCGGATGGTCGAGCGTGGCGCCGGGGAACTGCTGGTCACCTCGATGGATCGCGACGGCACCAAGTCCGGGTTCGACCTGAAACTCACCCGCGCCATCGCGGACGCTGTGCATGTGCCGGTGATTGCCTCGGGCGGCGTCGGCTCGCTCGATGACCTGGTGGATGGGGTGAAGGAGGGGCACGCGTCGGCGGTGCTCGCCGCCTCGATCTTCCACTTCGGCACCTACACGGTGGGCGAAGCCAAGGACTACATGGAGCGCCACGGCATCGCCATGCGTCACGACCTCAATCCGGGAGCCACGAAATGAGCTTCACCCTCGAAGCGCTGGACCAGCGCATCGCCGCCCGCGCCGGCGCCTCGCCGGAGGAGAGCTACACCGCAAAACTCCTCGCTGGCGGCGTCGAGCGCTGCGCCAAGAAGTTCGGCGAGGAAGCGGCCGAAATCATCATCGCCTCTGTGACCAAGGACAAGAAGGGCACCGAGGGCGAAGCGTCCGACGTGATCTATCACCTCCTGGTGCTGCTCCGCGCCGCCGGGGTACCGCTGGCCGACGTGATGGCGCAGCTCGAGCGCCGCACGGCGCAATCGGGCCTCGAGGAGAAGGCGTCGCGCGGGAAGGCCCAAAGCTAATGGGGGTCAAGAAGCTCGAGCTCGCCCCCTACCACTATTTCACCAAGGCCGAGTGGAGCGGCTTCCGCGCCGACGAGCCGATGACGCTCGACGCCGCTGACGTGAAGCGGCTGCGTGCTCTCACCGACCCGATCTCGTTCACCGAGGCCGAGGAGATCTACCTGCCGCTGAGCCGGCTGATCTCACTCTATGTGGAAGCGACCCAGGAACTACACCGGGCGTCGACCAAGTTCCTCGGCGCTGATGGCCGGAAGGTGCCCTACATCATCGGTGTTGCGGGTTCGGTAGCGGTGGGCAAGTCCACGACCTCGCGTATTTTGAAGGCGCTGCTCAGCCGCTGGCCGAGCTCCCCCAAGGTCGACCTCGTCACCACGGATGGGTTCTTGTATTCGAACAAGCAGCTGGACGAGCTGAAGCTCGCCGAGCGCAAGGGGTTTCCGGAGAGCTACGATCGCGGCGCGCTGATCCGGTTCCTCTCGGACATCAAGTCGGGCAAGCCCGACGTAAAGGTGCCGGTCTACTCGCACCTCGTCTACGACGTCATCGATGGCGAGTTCATCACCATCGACCGGCCCGACATCCTGATCGTCGAGGGGCTCAACATCCTGCAGCCGGGCGAAATGCCGAAATCCGGCAAGCCGATCCTCTTCGCCTCCGACTTCCTCGATTTCTCGATCTTTATCGATGCCGACGAGAACGACCTGACCACCTGGTTCATGGAGCGCTTCAGGCGCCTGCGCGAAACCGCGTTCGCCGACCCCAAGAGCTTCTTTCACCGCTTCACCAAGATGAGCACGGAGGAAGCCGAAGCCTTTGGCATGTGGGCGTGGAAAGAGATCAACCTCCCGAACCTACGCGACAACATTCAGCCGACGCGGAGCCGGGCGGATTTGGTGCTGACCAAAGGGCCGAGCCACGCGATTGAGCGGGTGGCGCTGCGGAAGGTTTAGTGTGCTTGGCTGCCCCTCACCCCGAGGGTTAGGGTGAGGGGCGCCCCGCGCGCCTAAATCCCAATCCCCTTCTCGGCCGCCAGCGCTTGCAGGTCCGCTACCGGCCGGGCGCCTATATGCGAAATCACTTCGCTGGCCGCGAGGCATCCGGCCTGCAGCGCAGTGCGGTAGTCGCGCTCGCGGGCGATGGCCAGGAGGAACCCTGAGGCGAACAGGTCGCCGGCGCCGGTGACGTCGACCACTTCGGGCACCGCATAGGCCGGCACGGTGATGATCTCGCCCTCATGCACCACCATTGCGCCGTCGGCGCCCATGGTGATGGCAGCCAGTTCGGCGTCCCTGGCGATCGCCTGGACGGCGCCGTGGAGGTCGGTCTGGTACAGCGACTTCAGCTCTTCGATATTGCCGAAGACGATGTCCATGGTCTTGGACCGGATCAGGTCGAGGAACTCGTCGCGGTAGCGGTTGACGCAGAACGGATCGCTGAGCGTGAACGACGCAGCGCGCTCATGCTTGTGGGCGTAGTGCGCGGCCATGACGAACGCCTTCTTGGCCTCGGTCGGGTCCCAGAGGAACCCTTCCATGTAGGTGACCGTGGCGCCGCCGATCTCGTCTTCCTTGATGTCGGCGGTGGTGAGCTGGTGGCAGGCGCCGAGATAGGTGTTCATGGTCCGCTCGCCGTCCGACGAGAGGAGGATCATCGAGCGGGCCGTCGCAGGACCATCCTTGAGGCGGGAGACGCCGTAGTGCACGCCTATCCGTGCGAGGTCATCGGCGAACACGTCGCCGAGCGGATCGTCAGCGACCTTGCCCACGAACGAGGCCTTGCCGCCCAGCGAGGCGACGCCGGCTGCCGTATTGGCGGAGCTGCCGCCCGAGATCTGCCGCTTGTTGTCTGGCATCCGGTCGTAGAGGTAGGCCGAACGGTCGGCATCGACCAGGTGCATGATGCCTTCCGACAGGCCCTCGCGTTCGAGGAAGCCGGGATCGATGGGCGCAATGACGTCGACGATGGCGTTGCCGATGGTGAGAACGTCGAACCGGGTCTCGGCCATCGGCGATCCTTCAATGAATGGTGCGAAAAGAACCGCGCCGGAAATAGAGGAGATTGCGCTCTGGCGCAACGCCAACCTCAGGCCGGGCGCGGCTTTCCGAAGCGCTGCGCGTGCCGGCGGGTCAGCGCCTTGACCAGCGGCTCGGCATTGGCAGCGGAGACGCCGAGCAATTGCTCATCGAGCAGCAGCATCGAGAGTCCATGGACAAAGGCCCAGGCGCTGATCGCTGCCTCGCCCGGGGCCTCCGGATCTTCCTTCGCCGCGGCAACTGCGAGGCTTTCGTAGGCCGCGTCGGCTGCGCGCCGCAAATCCTTGTCCTCGAACTTGCCCAGTTCTGACGAGAACATCAGCTTGTAGAGCCGCGGGTAGCGCAGCGCGAACTGCACGTAGGCTTCGGCCATCGCCCCAAACTGCTCGTCTTGCGGCAGGCCGGCCTTTGCCGCCTCCACGGATTCGAGGAACAGTGCGAACCCTGCGGCGGCGACTGCCTGGATCAATGCCTGCTTGTCGCGGAAATGCCGGTATGGCGCTGCCGCCGAGACGCCGACCCGCCGCGCCAGTTCGCGCATGCCCAAGGCTTCCGTGCCGCCTTCCAGCAGTAGTTCCAGTGCCGCCTCGACCAGCGCCCGGCGCAGGTCGCCATGATGATAGCGGTCGGAACTCTCGGATGTTGACATTGCTCACATGCAGGCTTATCTCGGTGCGAACAGTGTTAACATGCTGCCTCGCACAGGTCGAGGCGCGTTTGTCCGAACCGGGAGCGACATGATGACCGACCTGATCCTCGCCATTGCCCACCACCTCGCCGTCTTCACCCTGGTGGCGATCTTTGCCGCCGAGTTTGCGCTGTTGCGGCCCGGGATCGAGGGCAAGCGCCTCGGCCAGCTCGGCGCACTCGATGGCGCCTATGGCGCGACGGCCGGTCTCGTCATTATCGTCGGCATCATCCGGGTGATCTTCGGGCCGGCGGGGTGGGAGTACTATGTCGGCAACTGGGTGTTCTGGGCCAAGATGATCGCCTTCGCCGGCGTCGGCCTGGCGTCGATACCGCCGACTATGGCGATTGCACGGTGGCGGAAGGCGGCGAAGGCGGATGTGGGGTTCGCGCCGGTTGCGGCCGAGATATCGGCGGCACGCCGGTTCCTGTTCCTGCAGGCGGGGTTGCTGGTGTTCATCCCGAGCTTCGCCGCGGCGATGGCGCGGGGGTATGGGGTTTAGCGGGAACTCGACAGACTGGCTGTATCAATTGCCCTTCGGCGCGGGCGTCTTCGGCTCGAACCGGCACCACTCGCGAATGATGCAGCGCCAGCAATCGGGTTTTCGCGCCTTGCAGATGTAGCGGCCGTGGAGGATCAGCCAGTGGTGGGCGTGCAGCAGGTACTGGTCCGGCACCACCTTCAGCAACCCGGTCTCCACCGCCAGCGGGTTGTCGCCCGGCGCCAGCCCGGTGCGGTTGGCGACGCGGAACAGGTGCGTGTCCACCGCGATCGTGGGTTGCCGGAACGCGATGTTGAGCACCACGTTCGCCGTCTTCCGCCCGACGCCGGGCAGGGTTTCCAGCGCCTCGCGATCCTCGGGCACTTTTGAGTCGAACTTCTCGATCAGCTGCTGGCTCAGCGCGAAGACATTCTTTGCCTTGTTGCGAAAGAGGCCAATGGTCTTGATCTTGTCCTCGATCTCAGCGACGCCAAGCCCGACCATCTTCTCGGGCGTATCCGCCAGCTGGAACAACAGCTTGGTCGCCTTGTTCACGCCGGCGTCGGTCGCCTGGGCCGAAAGCACCACCGCTACCAGCAGCGTGAAGGGGTTGACGTAGTCAAGTTCGCCCTTCGGTTCGGGCTCGGCCGCCGCAAAAGCGCCGAAAATGGCTTCGACATCTGACGTTGGTAGGCCCTTTGGCAGTCGCTTCACTTTTTGCTGCGCCATTTCCGTCATCCCGATTCTGAGGCTATACTGATGCCCAAGATGACGACCCAAACGCAAGCGAGGCCGCTATTCGCGGCAAAGCTGACGCCCCATCGATCGCTGGGACGCAAGGGTGTTCGCGTTGTCGTGGTGCTCTTTGCGGTGCTGGCCACCATCCCCGGCATGGTCTTCTTTTCGATGGGCGCCTGGCCGATCGTCGGCTTTCTCGGCCTCGACATTGCGTTGATCTGGTGGGCGCTCAGCGCCTCGCAGCGCGATGGCAAGCGCTACGAGGAAGTGACGCTGTGGCCTGATCAGCTTGAGCTGAAGCAGGTCGACGGCACCGGCAAGGAAACCCTCAGCCGGTTCAACCCCTATTTCGTCAAGCTGGTGGTCGATCGCGATTTCAACGAGCGCACCGTCGCGTTGCATCTGAGGACCCGCGACCGCGACGTCGCGCTCGGTCAGTTCCTCAACCAGGACGAAAAGTCGAGCTTCGCCAAGGCTTTCGGCACCGCGCTGAAGCGCGCGCGGGTTTAGGCACAAGAGCGTCAAAACCGGGTCGCAACCGGCGGCGGGCGCGCCTATGTTCCGCTCATCATGAGCAAACACCAGAACATCATCGCCAACTCGGACTACGAGACTGTCCAGGCCGCGATTGCTTATCTCAGCGAGACGCTGCCGGACGAAACCGATCTGCCGCGTTTTGCCCGTGCCCTCGGGCTGACCGAGCGGCAGCTCACCGACCTGTTCCGCCGCTGGTGCGGGCTGAGCCCCAAGAGCTTCGCCCAGGCCGTGGCGCTCAATCACGCGAAAAAGTTGCTGGCCGACCAGCAGAGCGTTCTCGACACCACTTACGAGGTGGGCCTGTCGTCGACCTCGCGCCTGCATGACCTGTTCGTCACCCACGAGGCCATGCCGCCAGGCGCCTTCCGGGCGAAGGGCGGGGGCCTCGAGATGATCTGGGGCGCCGCGCCGTCGCCGTTCGGCACCGCGGTGCTGACCATGACGGAGTACGGGCTCTCGGGCATCGGTTTTGCCGACGAGAACATGTCGATCGAGGAAGCCTTCGAGGACCTCGCCAATCGCTGGCCCAACGCTCGCTATCGCCGCGACGACAAGGCCGTCGCGCCGATCGCCGCCCGGGTGTTCGACCCGAGCCGCTGGAACCCGGAAGAGCCAGTCCGCGTCGTCCTAATCGGCACCGATTTCGAGGTGCAGGTGTGGGAGACGCTGCTGCGCATCCCCGTGGGCAAGGCCACGACCTACCAGCGGGTCGCCAACCACATCGGCCGGCCGACTGCGGCGCGGGCGGTGGGGGCCGCGGTGGGAAAGAACCCGATCAGCTTCGTGGTGCCGTGCCACCGCGTGGTGGGCACCAGCGGTGCGCTGACCGGCTACCACTGGGGTGTGCCGCGGAAGCGCGCGATCCTGGGGTGGGAGTCGGGGGTTGTGGGGGCGTAGACCCCTCATCCGGAGCTTCGCGCCACCTTCTCCCCGACGGGGAGAAGAATATGCTGTGGTTCGATCTGGGCACCCATTCCTCTCCCCGTCGGGGAGAGGGTGCACCGGCGTAGCCGGGACGGGTGAGGGGTCTAGACCGTCACCTTCTCCGCCAGCTTCCCGTCCGCGCCGATCCGATAGACCACCGGCTCGCCCGTCGCCAGTTCCCGCTTCAGGATCTGCTCGGGCGTCAGCTCCTCGATCGCCATGACGATCGAGCGCAGCGAATTGCCGTGGGCGGCGACCAGCACGGTCTTGCCGGCCTTCAGCAGCGGCGCGATGCGGGCGTCGTAATAGGGCAGGGTGCGGGCCGCGGTGTCCTTGAGGCTTTCGCCGCCGGGCGGGGGGACGTCGTATGAGCGGCGCCAGATGTGCACCTGCTCCTCGCCCCACTTGGCCCGCGCGTCGTCCTTATTCAGCCCGTTCAGGTCGCCGTAGTCGCGCTCGTTGAGGAGCTTCGAGCGATTGATCGTCACCTCGGTGACGCCGGTCTCCTCGAGGATCAGGTCGAGCGTGTGCTGGGCGCGCTTCAGCGCCGAGGTGAAGTAGCTGTCCGGCACGTAACCGGCGGCCTTCAGGCGCTTTCCGGCGCTGCGGGCTTCCTCGATCCCCTTCTCGGTGAGATCGGGGTTGCGCCAGCCGGTGAACAGGTTCTTCAGGTTCCATTCGCTTTGGCCGTGGCGAACGAGGATCAGCGTTCCAGTCATCGTCAAAACCCTTGTCAGTTGAAGCCGAGCACGTCGGCCATGTTGTAAAAGCCCGGCTTCTGGCTGCGGGCCCAGAGCGCGGCGCGCACTGCGCCGTCGGCGAACAGCGCCCGGTTGTCGGCGATGTGGTTGAGTTCGATCCGCTCGCTGGGGCCGGCGAGGATCACGCGGTGCTCCCCGATGACGTTGCCGCCGCGCAGCGTCGCAAAGCCGATGCTGCCTTCCTCGCGCGGGCCAGTATGGCCGTCGCGTACGCGAACCGAATGCGTCTTGAGGTCGAGGTTCCGCCCACGGGCTGCGGCTTCACCGAGCATCAAGGCGGTGCCCGAGGGGGCGTCGACCTTCTTGTTGTGGTGCATCTCGAGGATTTCGATGTCGAAGCCCGGCAGCGCGGCCGCCGCCTGCTTCACGAGGCCCATCAGCAGGTTCACGCCGAGGGAAAAGTTGCCGGCCTTGACGATGCGCGCGCCCGAGGCTGCCTCGTGGATCGCCGCGTCGTCCGCTTCGCTGCAACCCGTTGTGCCGATGATGTGGACTAGGCCGCGCTTCGCCGCTTCCTTCGCCAGCGCCACGGAGTTGGCCGGCGCGGTGAAATCGACGATGGCATCGGCGCCGTTGAGCGCCGCTGCAATGTCGTCGACGACTGTGACGCCCAGCGCCTCGATGCCGGCCAGCTCGCCCGCATCCTTGCCGATCACCGGCGCCCCGGCGCGATCGAAGGCCGAGACTACGGTAATCCCGGGCGTCGAGGCGATGGCGCGGATATTGGCTGCGCCCATCTTGCCGCCTGCGCCGGCGATGGCGACCTTGAGGTCAGACATGCTTGCTCCTACGGAACTCGTGCCGACGCCTATAGCCCAGCCGCCGCGCTCATGCCAGCCGGGTGCCACCCGCCATCTCGGCGAGAATCGCCTGCGCCGCACTCAATGGATGGGCCGCGGCGGTGATCGGGCGCCCGACCACGAGGTGGCTTGCCCCGGCGGCCAACGCTTCTGCCGGGCCAGTGACCCGCTTCTGGTCGCCGTGCGCGCTGCCGGCCGGCCGGATGCCGGGGGTGACGATGGCCATCTTCGGCCCGACGATCGAGCGCACCATCTCGGCCTCATGCGGCGAGCTGACCAGCCCGCCAATACCGGCGTCACGCGCTTGTTGTGCTCGCAGCGCGACGAGCCCGGCCGTGTCGCGGGCAAAGCCGGCCTCGGCGAGGTCCGCGTCGTCCATCGAGGTCAGCACCGAAACGCCCAGCACGCAGAGGTCCGATCCGGCCGCGCCGCGCACGGCCGCGCGCATACATTGCGGATAGGCGTGGACGGTGACCATCGTCGCGCCGGTTTTCGCGATCGCCGCGACGCCCTTTTCGACCGTGTTGTCGATGTCGAGCATCTTGAGATCGAAGAACACGCGCTTGCCTGCGGCGAGCAGGGCCTTGCCGAGGTTCAGCCCGTCGCCGCCGTAGAACAGCTGGTATCCGATCTTGTAGAAATCGACGGAGTCGCCGAGTTGCGTGATCAAGCGTTCCGCCTCGTCTCGGGTGTCGAGATCGAGTGCGACGATCAGTGTGCCTGCCATCAGATGTCTCCGGATTTTCCGGTCAGTGCCACAGCCGGCCGAATCGGGCAAGTAGAAATGCCCGCTTGCGCGCGATGTTATGGCCCCATAGCGTCCGCCCAACTCAATGGAATCATTAGACCAATCATGCAGCAGCAGGCGTTTTCCGCCGTCGTCGCCTGGGTGCGACTCGAGCGTGCCACCGAGGCCTTCCACGCCGACCTGAAGAAGCGGTTCGGCATCACCGGGCTGCAGCTTTCGGTGCTCCGCATCTGCGCCGAGCGCCCGCAGCTGCCGCTCGCCGCGCTGCGCAAGGCGCTGGTGATGCATCCGGCGACACTCGGCCAATCGATCGACGAGCTGCGCCGCATGGACCTGGTGACGGTGAAGACCGACCCGCGCGATCGCCGCGCCCGGTTGGTGGGGCTGACCGAGGCAGGGACCGAGTTGCTGTCGAAGGCGCCGCTCGCCGGTCCGACCCGGCTGCGCGAGGTCGATCACGACGTGGCCCGGCTCGATCGGCTGAAGCTGGCGCTGGAGGATGCGGTGGAGCTGTTCGGGTTGGGCGAGTGGACGCCGGGGCGGAAGGATGGCCCGTAGGGAGGTAATCGTCGGGCACTGAACTCTCGGTGATCCTCCCCCGCGTGGCGGGGGAGGGGCCCAGCAAAGCTGGTGGAGGGGGCGGCCATAAACACCGGCGCTTCCCGTCGCCCCCTCCACCCGTTCCACGGGGGAGGATCACCGAGGTCCTGTGCGTGCGCGGAGTTCAGAGCCCGTCGATCGTCGCCGGCAGGTCTTCCATCGGGATCCAGTCGGTTAGCAGCTTCCGGTCGCTGAGCCGCACGACGAACACATTGCCGCCGCCCGGATTGCCGATCCGGCGCTGGTCTTCCGACCGTGCGATGGTGAGGTTGCCGAGGTGGCACTTCAGCAGCGTGCCGACGGCGCCATGTCCGGTTAAGGCGATTGGCAGCCGCGGATCGTGGCCGGCCAGCACCTCGTTGAACGCGCCGACCACACGCTTCTGTGCGGCCCGCGCGGTCTCCCAGCCCTCGACCGACTCATCGGGGCGCGCGAACAACGCGTCGGCCAGTTGCTCGAACCGGGCCGCGGGAACAAAACCAGTACTGCTGCGATCGTTCTCGCCGAACTTATCCCCGCTATCCACAAGCGCGCCACAGCCGGTGGCGAGAATCGCCGCCAGCTCGAGAGCCTTGGTTTCCGTGCTCGAGACGATCCGGGTCAGGTCATTCACCAGTGGATGGTTCGCAAAACGTTCTGCCCGCGACCGTCCCAGCGCCGAGAGCCCCCAGTGTGGCGTCGGCACCTTGGGGTCGATCACCACCTCGGGGTGAGTAACGTATAGTGCGTACACCGGTCAGATGCCGCCGCGCGAGAAGTGGGTGAGTTCGCGCACCATCTGTCCGACCTTCCACTTGATGTTGGCCTCGTTCGGCTCGCCGTTCTCGTCGAACACAGCGGGATAGGGCCCGAGGCCAAGCAGCGTCGGCACCACCAGTGCGCCGATCTTGCTCAGCGAGTCGCGCAAGTGCGACAGCGCGAAGATCGTGGCGTACTTGCCGTCGCTCATCCCGCCGATGCCGAACACCGCGTGCTTGAACGGGTTCGGCTTCTCCCGGCTCACCCAGGACACCACATTGGCGATCAGCGGGGTGATCCCGCCATTGTATTCGGGGCTGATGATGAGGACGATGTCGTGGCTGCGGAACATCTCCGCAAGGCGCTTCGCCGCCTCCGGCGTTTCGCCGGCATCCTCGATGTCCTGGTTGAAGATCGGCATCTCGAAATCGTGGAGATCGAGATCGGTGACGATCACGCCGGCTTCGCGGAGCTTTGCCGACATGTGCCGGCGGAGCGGCTCGTTGATGGCGTTCTTGCGGAGCGAGCCGCAGATGGTGATGGCGGTCTTGGGGGGAGAGGTATCGGTCATGGCGGCGGACGCTAGCGGGCGTTGGGCGTTGGTGGCAAGCGTGACCGAGGGCTCGAGCGTCAATTCTTGGGACGGGAGAAGATGTTGATGATGGCTCCGTCAGGATCGCGAAGCAGCATCGAGCGGTTGCCCCAGGGCATGGTGGTTGGCTGCTGAACGATCTCTGCCAGCGCCGCAGTCCGCGCCAGCAGGCCGTCCACGTCATCGACCTGCAGCTCGATCATCAGCGACCTGTTGGCCCTGGGAACGATCGCCCCGCCATTCACTCTTTCGATGATCTCGCGCGACGAGATGGTTAGCGTACAACCATCAAGCCGGATTTCGGCGAAGCCGGGAGCGAGCCTAGTCGGCTGCACACCGGTCAGCGCGGCATAAAAATCGACGAGCACATCGAACTGATCGGTGACGACCCGCACGGAGGCAAACTTCATCTGGAGCACCTTGGGCTGAGGAGAACGGCACCAGTCCTAGACCGGGCGGATGCCAGTTTCTGTCAGCAGCCAACGCGCGAAGCGTCGCCGGCGGTCCAGGTGTCAGTTCTCGAACAGGCTCTTCAGCTTGGCGAAGAAGCCTTCGCTGGTGGGGGAGTTCTCGCGGGTCGATTCGCGTTCGAACTCCTCGAGCAGCTCGCGCTGGCGCTTCGACAGGCTCTGCGGCGTCTCGACGTCGAGCTGCACGTAGAGATCGCCAAAATCCTTGGAGCGGAGGATCGGCATGCCCTTGCCCTTGAGGCGGACACGCTGGCCGGGCTGGGTGCCGGTCGAGACTTTCACCCGGGCGCGAGCCGCGTCGAGCGTCGGCACTTCGAACTCGCCGCCGAGCGCCGCGGTGGTCATGGCGATGGGCACGCGGGCGTAGAGGTCGGCGCCGTCGCGCTGGAACAGGTCGTGCGGCTTGATCGAGATGAAGATGTAGAGATCGCCCGGCGGTCCGCCGCGCAAGCCTGCCTCACCCTCGTTGGCGAGCCGGATGCGGGTGCCGTCCTCGATGCCCTTGGGGATATCGACGCTGAGCGTCCGGTTCTGCTGGCGGCGGCCCTGGCCACCGCAATCGGTGCAGGGCTGCTCGAGGATCTGGCCGCGGCCGTTGCAGATCGGGCAGGTTCGCTCGATGGTGAAAAAGCCCTGCGCCGCGCGCACCTTGCCCTGGCCGTTGCAGTGCCGGCAGGTCGACATGCCGGTGCCGGGTTTGGCGCCGGAGCCGTCACAGGTTTCGCAGGCGGCGAGCGTCGGCACGTCGATATCGACGGTGCGGCCGGCAAATGCCTCCTCGAGGCTGATTTCGAGGTTGTAGCGCAGGTCCGAGCCGCGCAAGCGGGACTGGCCGCCGCGGCCGCGGCCGCCCATGAAGTCGCCGAAGATGTCCTCGAAAATATCGGACATCGACGAGGTGAACTCGGGCCCGAACCCGGCCGGACCACGCCCGCCGTTCTCGAACGCCGCATGCCCGAAGCGGTCGTAGGCGGCGCGCTTCTGCGGGTCCTTCAGCGTGTCGTAGGCTTCGCTGATTTCCTTGAACTTGTGTTCGGCGTCGGCGTTGCCCGGATTCCGGTCGGGGTGGAACTGCATCGCAAGCTTGCGGTAGGCGCCCTTGAGCACCGCTTCGTCGGCGCCTTTCGGGACCCCGAGCACTTCATAAAAATCGCGTTTCGCCAATCGGCCTTGTCCTTGGTTGCCTGCGCCCCGCATCAGGCATCCGGCCTAGATAAGTACTCTGGTGCGAGACGGCAACACTATCGAGGCCTGCGGGCTCGACGCACGTGCCCGCTGTGGCTTTTCCACCAGTCCGATGTAGGTGAACTGCTAGCCGCCGAATGCCGCGACCAGGTTCCGGCTCAACTGGCCCTGCGCGAACATCGCCTTGTTGACGATGCGATAAAGCCCGAAGAAGCCGTGCGTCACCCCTTCGTAGAGCGTCATGTCCACCCAGACGCCGGAGCGGCGCAGCGCATCGGCCAGCGCCTCGCCTTCCGAGCGCAACGGATCGACTTCGGCGAGGATGATCGTCGCGGGCGGCAGACCGGCAAGGTCGACCCGCCCGGCAATGTTCATCCGCGCGTCATGCGCGTCGTCCTTCTTGCGGAACAGCTTTCGCGCCGCCCATTCGAGCGTCGCGGTGGAAAAGGGGAAGCTCTCGGCGTTCTGGAGGTGCGAGGGCAGGTCGAACAGCATAGCCGCCATCGGCGTCACGAGACCGAGGTGGATCGGCAGCGGCTTCTCCTCTGCCCGCGCCCTGAGCGCCACGTTGACCGCCAGGTTCCCGCCCGAGCCCTCGCCGACGATCGCCGCGCGCTTCGGATCGCCGCCCAGTGATTCGGCATGCTCGAGGAGCCAACTCCAGGCCGCATAGGCATCTTCGTGCGCCGCCGGGAAGCGGTGTTCCGGGGCCTGCCGGTAGTGCGCCGAGACCACGACCGCGCCGGTGCGGGCCGCGAGGGATCGCGGGGTCGCATCGTAGTTGTCCACATCGCCCAAGACGAACCCGCCGCCATGGAGGAACAGGATCATCGGCCTCAGGCCCATGACGATGTCGTTCTGCGGCACGTAAATGCGGGCGCGGATGTCGTCCGTAGGACCGGGGATCAGCCGCATCTCCATGCCGACGCCCATGTCGTCCACCTGATCGCGGAGGATCCGGCGCAGCGCCATGTCGAGCGTCGGGAGGGCCCGCGCTTCGGGCGAACGGCACTCATCGATGCGCTTGCCGCCCATCGATTGCAGGACCGTGAGCACATGCCGCATGTCGGCATCAAGCCGCTCGGCCGGCTCCATATCGGTCGCCGCCGCGTGAAGTCCGCCGTTCTCGGCGAACCTCCTCACCTCTACCGATGACATACAAAATCCTCTCGAGAGTCGCCGCCCAAACCTCGGAATCCCCGGCCCTGGGTAATCCTTGGTCCCTTACGGGCGCCCCGCTGCTGACGGTCGCGGCGCCCACTTTCGAACGGCAGCGAGTCTAGTTGCCGATGTGAAGACATTTAGGCGGGGGTGCGGCAGGATTTAGAAAAAGCCGGAATCGGGCGATGCCGGTCAAATAAAACAAAGACCCCGGATCGCTCCAGGGCCCTAAAAGATAAGCTGATTCACGTGAAACGCGAGGCCTATGCCACTCGCCGGAGTGGCTTATGCCACCTGTTCGCGGGTGATGCCGTGCGCGGCGAGCTTGGCGGCAGCGTTGGCCACCGCTTCCACCGAGAACTTGTCGGCATGGCGCACGACGATCGCTTCGCCGCTGAGTTCGGCCCGCTGGTGCTCGACGAGGCTGTCGAGGCCTTCGGTCGGGTTGGGGTCCATCGCCCAATCGCCGAGGCAGCGGATCGCGCCGTACTTCTTGTGCTTGGTGCGGGTACCGGCGAGCCGTGTGGTCTTGCCGCTGGCTTCGGTCTTCACCTCTTCGGCGTAACTGACCGCGGTCCAGAACTCGCGCTCGAGCGGGTCACGGAACGGCAGGCCGGCGAGTTCGGCGATCCGCATGCGGATCTGGAACGCGTAGTCGTCGTGCCCGAGCCGGCGGGCGTTGGCCATCAATTTCCGGAGCTTTTCCGGTTCGGAGAATTTGCTGAGATCTGGGAACATTCATATCCCTATCACATCGGCAAACAAAAAGGGCCCGGCAATCGCCGAGCCCTCGAATCAATCTTGCGGGGTCGTTAGGCCGACTTCTTGTCGTCCTTGACCTCTTCGAACTCGGCGTCGACGACATCGTCGTCGGCCGGGTTGTCGCCGCCTTCGGCCTTGGCCTCGGCTTCCGCCTGGCTCTGCTTGTACATCGCCTCGCCCAGCTTCATCGAAGCTTCGGCCAGCGTCGCGGATTTCTCCTTGATCGCATCGGCGTCGTCGCCCTCGAGCACGGCCCGCAGATCGGTGATCGCCGTCTCGATGGCAGTCTTTTCTTCGGCGGTGACCTTGTCGCCGTAGTCCTTCAGCGACTTCTCGGTCGAGTGGATCAGCGACTCGCCCTGATTTTTCGCCTCGACCGCCTCACGCTTCTTCTTGTCGGCGTCGGCGTTCTGCTCGGCTTCCTTGACCATGCGCTCGATATCGGCGTCCGAAAGGCCACCCGAGGCCTGGATGCGGATCTGCTGCTCCTTGCCGGTGCCCTTGTCCTTGGCCGACACGTTCACGATGCCGTTGGCGTCGATGTCGAACGTGACTTCGATCTGCGGCACGCCGCGCGGCGCCGGGGGAATGCCGGCGAGGTCGAAATTGCCGAGCAGCTTGTTGTTGGCGGCCATCTCGCGCTCGCCCTGGAATACGCGGATGGTCACCGCGTTCTGGTTGTCCTCGGCGGTCGAGAAGGTCTGGCTCTTCTTGGTCGGGATCGTGGTGTTGCGGTCGATCAGGCGGGTGAACACGCCACCCAGCGTCTCGATGCCGAGGCTGAGCGGGGTCACGTCGAGCAGCAGCACGTCCTTGACGTCGCCCTGCAGCACGCCGGCCTGGATGGCGGCACCCATCGCAACGACCTCGTCAGGGTTCACACCCTTGTGCGGCTCCTTGCCGAAGAACTGCTTCACCGTCTCGATGACCTTGGGCATACGGGTCATGCCGCCGACCAGCACCACTTCGTCGATCTGCGCAGCCGAAACGCCCGCATCCTTCAGCGCCTGCCGACAGGGGTCGACGGTCTTCTGGATCAGGTCGTCGACCAGGCTCTCGAGCTTGGCGCGCGTCAGCTTCAGCGTCAGGTGCTTCGGACCCGAGGCATCGGCGGTGATGAACGGCAGGTTGATTTCGGTCTGGGTCGAGCTGGAGAGCTCGATCTTGGCCTTCTCAGCCGCTTCCTTCAGGCGCTGCAGCGCAAGCTTGTCGCTCCTGAGGTCGATACCCTGGTCCTTCTTGAACTCGGCCGCGAGGTAATCGACGAGGCGCATGTCGAAGTCTTCGCCGCCGAGGAAGGTGTCGCCGTTGGTCGACTTCACCTCGAACACGCCGTCGCCGATTTCGAGCACGGAAATATCGAAGGTACCGCCGCCCAGGTCATAGACCGCGATGGTGCCGGTGTTCTTCTTGTCGAGCCCGTAGGCGAGCGCTGCCGCCGTCGGCTCGTTGATGATGCGGAGCACTTCCAGGCCGGCGATCTTGCCGGCGTCCTTGGTGGCCTGCCGCTGCGAATCGTTGAAGTACGCCGGAACGGTGATCACCGCCTGTGTGACGTTCTCGCCGAGATACGACTCGGCGGTTTCCTTCATCTTGGTGAGGATCATCGCCGAGACTTCCGAGGGAGAGTACTTCTTGCCCTCGACCTCGACCCAGGCATCGCCGTTGTCGGCGTTGACGATCTTGAAGGGCACGAGGCCCTTGTCCTTTTCCACCATCGGGTCGTTGTAGCGCCGGCCGATCAGGCGCTTTACCGCGAACAGCGTGCCTTCCGGGTTGGTGACCGCCTGGCGCTTGGCCGGCTGGCCGACGAGCCGCTCGCCGTCCTTGGTGAACGCAACCATGGAGGGCGTGGTGCGTGCGCCTTCCGCATTCTCGATGACCTTGGGGGTCGCGCCGTCCATGACTGCGACGCAGCTGTTGGTCGTACCCAGGTCGATTCCGATGACTTTACCCATTACCTACTGCCTCTTTCCTGGCGAACCCGGATGAAACCCCATCCGGCAGTTCCTGATCCCTCGTCGGGTGTCCGGGTTCCCGCGTTGAAACTGACCCGTCGCCGGGCCTTGAGCGCTATATAGGAGGGGGTTTTTGGGGGTGCAAGCGCAGTCCGGGCACAAAGTCCCGGCTTTCGGGTGGAACACACCACGTAGGAGGTGCTTCAGCGGCCCCGATTGTACAGAAACCAACGGTGGAGAGCGCAGCTACGCTACGCCCTCCGGCAGGCCTTACGTCGCGTCGCTCAGCGTGTATTCGCCCAGCTCGCAGAGGTCGACGCCCGGCTCGATGAACTCGGAATCGTCCTCCAGCACGAATTTCATGTCGTAGACGCACTGCTCGCGGCCATCGCCGATGGTGACGTCGACGAAGTTGCCGGCCGGCAGGTACTTGTCGGCGAACACGTCTTCTTCCCAGCTGTCGACATCGGCCGGGGAGGTGAAGAGGCTCTTCACCGCATAGGACGAGTTGTTGGTCAGCTTGAAGGTCAGGTCTTCGGCCAGCGCCGCGCCAGGCAGCGCGACCAGCAGCGCCACGGCGCCGCCCAGGATCGACAGTTTCAATTTAGCCCCCAGTTCTGGCGCGCGGGAGTCGCGGCGCCGGACTTTCGCTTAGCATTTTAGTCCGATAAGCCTCAAAGGCCTGATATTGCCGTGGTTAGAGAAATCTCACCATCGGCGGCGCGGTGGTGCGCCGACGCGGCTTGTCGTTGCGGCCCCGGTTATGGTCTAAGAAGCGCTCGTTGCCGCCTCTCGTTGCCGTCTTGGGGAACACGACCATGCTGAGGTTCCTTGTCATCGCCCCGCTCCTCGCGGCCGCATTGCTCCCCCTCGCCGCGATGGCGCAGGAGGTGCCGTCCGAGGCGCAGATGGACATGTGGTGCGGCACCGCATTCGAGTTGATGACCCGCGACGCACCGGCCGACGCCACGCCCGAGAAGCTGGCCTCGGCCAAGGTCTATGCCGATGGCGGCCAGTTGCTGCTGCAGCGCGCCATCCCGATCTACCTCGAAGCCGGCTATACCGATGAGGCACTGGCCGACTATCGCCAGGACCTCGAAAATTCCATCGGCCGCGTGGTCAACGGCTCGGCTCGCGCCAATGACGACGCTGCTTTTTCATTTCAGGATTGTTCGGCCCTGATCGGCCAATGAGATAGACAAGACCCGCATGGCCTTTACCCCGCGCTCCGACGACCTCTTCCTCGTGGTCGACCTGCAGTATGATTTCCTCCCCGGCGGCAAGCTTGCCGTTGCCGGCGGCGACGAGATCATCATCCCCATCAACCGGCTCGGCCGTCGCTTCGAAAACGTCGCGATGACCCAGGACTGGCACCCGCGCGGCCACATCTCGTTCGCCTCGACCCACCCCAGCGCCACGCCGTTCGAGGTGATGGAGCTGCCCTACGGCCCGCAGGTGCTGTGGCCCGACCACTGCGTCTGGGACACCCACGGTGCCGAATTCTCCGCCGATGTCGAGCTGCCCCACACCCAGCTGGTGATCCGCAAGGGCTACCACGAGGTGGTCGATTCCTATTCCGGCTTCCAGGAGGCCGACAGGAAGACCAAGACCGGCCTCGAGGGCTACCTGCGCGAGCGAAAATTCAAGCGGCTGTTCATTGCCGGTCTGGCCACCGATTTCTGCGTAAACTGGACGGCGGTCGATTCGGCCCATGCCGGCTTTGAGACCTATGTGATCGAGGATGCCTGCCGCGCCATCGATACCGGCGGCTCGCTGGCCCAGGCCTGGGCCGACATGACCGCCGCGGGGGTCAAGCGGATCGTCGCCGGGGACATCGCCTGAGGGTTGAGATGCGAAGGGTCGTTCTGGGGTTGCTGCTGATCGGACTGTGGAGCCTGCCGGCCATCGCCGCCGAGCCGTCACCTGCCGCCGACCGGCTGCTCTGGTGCGGCAGCGCCTTCTTCTGGCTCGCCACCGACGCCTACGATTCGGGCGAGGACGCCGAAGCCCAGCAATACGAGGCCTGGTCCGACGACCTCGCCGGCCGCGCCGACATGATGCTGGAAGCGGAAGGCAACGACGACAACGCCATCACCGCGCTGCGCGACGCCTATGACAGCCGCGTCGTCGACGAGATGGGCAAGCCCGGCGCGAAGTATGATGTGACGACGTGCCCGGACCTGGTGGTTTCGGCAGCGAACTGAACCATCGGGGGAATTCATATGCGCCTGGCCGTCCTAGCCGCCGTTTCCGTGGCTCTCCTGATTGCTGCCACTCCTTCACTTGCGAAGTCCGCGCCCAAGCAGACCGAACGCGCGCTCTATTGCGGTTACAGCTTCCTGCTCGAGGCCGCCGACCTGCGCGCAGCAGGCAAGAATGCGGCCGCCCGAAAGGTCAAGGAGGAGGGTGAGCTCGACATCAAGTTCGCGGTAGCGCGCCTCCACTGGGAGGATTTCTCTGAGGCGGAGATCAGCAAGCTGAAGCAGAAGTTCGAGACGCAGGTGGCCAAGGACCGAGCCAAGGGTAAGCTCAAGTTCCAGGGGGCCCAGTGCACCCCCGACGCAGTCATGAACGCCTGAGCCGCTACGCCCTACGCCGCTGTGCAAACACAGACCTGCCGCCGGCTGCCCGCCGTCAGTGCACCCCGGTTGAAATCCCCATACCGTTCCACTAGCCGCAGCCCGCCCGAGGCGAGCAGCAGCGGCAGCTCCTGCGGAAAGATCTGCCGTAGTTCGAGCGGGGTGTGGCGGAAATCCTTGCGGTCGACTGTGGACCAGTACCAGTCGGCGCGGCTCACCTGGGTGATCGGATCGTAGGCAATCGTCTCCTCAACGGTGACGTCACCTAGACGCGGGTGCGCGAACGTGCCCAGCAGCTCACGCCGCCCAGCCGGCAGGCTGAGCAGGCGCTGGCTCGGCACGAACACGTCGAATACCAGCCGCCCGCCCGGCGCAAGATGCTGGCGGATAGCCGAGAAGGCTCGGGCGAAGTCGGCGCGCGAGTGGAGGTGCATCAGCGAGTTGGCGGCAATAACGATCGCGTCGAAGTGCCGGCCGAGCACGAAATCACGCATGTCGAGCTGAAGGAACTCCGCCGACACACCGCGTTCGGTCGCGGCGGCTCGGGCCCGCGACAGCATGGTTTCGGACAGATCGCCCCCGGTCACCAGCGCTCCGCTTGCCGCCAGCGGCACTGTGAAGCGGCCCGACCCGCAGGCGAGTTCGAGCACGCGCTGCCCCGGTCCTCCTGCCGCTTCGACGTAGAAGCGCTCCATCGCGGCAACCGGCGGCGCCACGAGATCGTAGAGATCGGCGTCGTCGTAAAGGCTGTCCATCGCGCTCCTCCTTCGCAACCGGGCAACAAAAAAGGGCGCCGGAGCGCCCTTCTCGACATCACCAGAAAGGTGAGATCAAACGCTCTTGTCCACTGCGCCTTCGGCCGGGGCGCCGGTTGCGCCGCCGCCCTTGGCGACGCCGACCATGGCCGGGCGCAGCACGCGGTCGCCGATAGCGAAGCCGGCCTGCACCACCTGCACCACGGTGCCTTCCGGCCGCGACGGATCGGGGACCTCGAACATTGCCTGGTGCTTGTGCGGGTCGAACTTCTGGCCTTCCGCCTCGATCGGCTTGACGCCGTGCTTGGCGAGCAGCCGCTGCATCTCGCGCTCGGTCATCTCGATGCCTTCGATCAGCGAGCGGACCGTCGGGTCGGCGCTGTCGCGGGCCTCGGCCGGCAGCACCATCAGGGCGCGGCTCAGCGAATCGGTGGCCGTCAGCATATCGCGGGCGAACCCGGCGATGGCATAGGACCGCGTATCGCCGATCTCGCGCTCGGTGCGCTTACGCAAGTTCTCCATCTCCGCGATGGTGCGCAGCAGCTTGTCGCGCATGTCCTGGTTCTCGGCCTTCAGGGCCTCGATCGGATCGGGCGTCGCTGCCGTCTCGGCGGTCTTTTCGTCTGGCGTGTTGCCCTGGGTTTCGGTCGCGGTGGAAGCGGCCTTGTCGTCCTCGGGCTTGCTCGTATCGTCGTTCATTGGGACCTTGGATTTTGTCGCTGATCGCGTTTGCCCCGCATATCGGCCAATGAGCGATAAGATTCAAGCCTAGGAAAGGTTCCGGTACGGTCTCAGCCCTTCCGGGCCATCATGGCGGAGACGACATTGGCGGTATAATCCACCACCGGCACGATGCGCGCATAATTGAGCCGCGTCGGCCCGATGACGCCCAGGACGCCCACGACCTTCTGGTTTGCATCCTTGTACGGGCTGAGGATCACCGACGAGCCGGAGAGCGAGAACAGCTTGTTCTCCGAGCCGATGAAGATCTTCACCCCCTGCGCCGTCTCGGTATCGCCGAGCAGCTCGATCAGTCCATCGCGGCTTTCGAGTTCGTCGAACAGCTGGCGCACCCGGCTCAGTTCCTCGGACGCCATGGTGTCGTTGATGAGGTTGGCCCGGCCGCGCACGATCACCGTCGGTGGCGAAGCGCTGCCCGAGCCCGAGAGCGTCGCGAGCCCGGCATCCACCAGCTTGTGCGTCAGCTCGTCCAGCTCATGCACAGTGGCTTCGCGCTGCGCCTGCAGCGCCTTGCGGGTCTCGTTCAGCGTCTTGCCCACTGCAAAATGCGCCAGGTAGTTCGAGGCCTGCGTCAGCGCGCTTGCCGTCAGCCCCGGCGGCAGCGGCAGCACGCGGTTTTCCACCGAGCCATCCTCGCCCACCAGCACCACCATGGCGCGCTCGGCATCGAGCCGGATGAACTCGATGTGCTTCAGCACCAGGTCGGACTTTTGCGCGATCACCACGCCGGCGCCATGACTTAAGCCGCTGAGCAGCTGGCTCGCCTCGGTGAGCAGGTCCTCGACCTGCCCATGTACGGCCGGCCCCTGGAACTGCTTGGCGATCGCCGCCTTCTCGTCCTCGTTGACCGCGCCGACTTCCAGCATCGCGTCGACGAAGAACCGCAAGCCCTGCTGCGTCGGCAGCCGGCCGGCCGAGGTGTGCGGTGAGGCGATCAGCCCCAAATCCTCGAGATCGGCCATCACGTTGCGCACGGAAGCCGGGCTCAACCCGACGCTCAGCATCCGCGCCAGGTCGCGCGACGCCACCGGCGTGCCGGTGTCGAGATAGCGCTCCACCAACTTGCGGAAGATGTCCTGGCTGCGGGCGTTGAGCACTGCGAGCACGTCTTCGGGAGCTTTTGCGCGATCTGCCATGTTCACCATTTAGGCGGAAAGGCCTGTGTCGCCAAGCGACCGCTGCTTGTTCGGGGGGACGGTCAGGGTTAAGAGGCGGTTAACAGCATTTCCAAGAACGAGTGATTTGACCATATGCGCCCTTCCGGACGCCAGCCAGACCAGATGCGGGCCGTAACGCTCGAACGCAATGTCGCCCCCAAGGCCGAAGGCAGCTGCCTCGTCAGCTTCGGCTCGACCAAGGTGTTCGTCACCGCCTCGGTCGAAACCACGCTTCCCTCCTGGCGCCGCAGCTCCGGCATGGGCTGGGTCACCGCCGAGTACGGCATGCTGCCGCGCGCCACCGGCTCGCGCACCAAGCGCGAGGCTACTCAGGGCAAGCAGAGCGGGCGCACCCAGGAAATCCAGCGGCTGATCGGCCGCAGCCTCCGCGCCGTCGTCGACATGCAGGCACTGGGCGAGAATCAGATCACGCTGGACTGCGACGTGCTGGAGGCCGATGGCGGCACCCGCACCGCCTCGATCACCGGCGCCTATATCGCACTGGCCGACGCCATCAAGTGGCTCGAGGCCCGCGGTCTCACCAAGGGCCCGGTGCTGCGCGATTCGGTCGCCGCCATCTCCTGCGGCATCTATCGCGGCAGCCCGGTGCTCGATCTCGATTATCTCGAGGACGTCGAGGCCCACACCGACGCCAATTTCGTCATGACCGGCACCGGCAAGTTCGTCGAGATCCAGGGCACCGCCGAGCAGGCGCCGTTTAGCCGCGACGAGCTCAACAGCCTGATGGCGCTGGCCGAGCAGGGAATCGGCGAACTCACGGCCCTGCAGAAGGCGGCCCTTTCCTGATGGTGGCGAAGCTCACATTGCGGCGCGGCGACCGGCTGGTGCTGGCGACCCACAATGCGGGCAAGCTCGCCGAGTTCAAGGAACTGCTGGCGCCGTTCGGGCTCGACCTCGTGTCGGCCGGTGAACTCGGCCTGCCGGAACCGGAAGAGACTGGCACCACCTTCATCGAGAACGCCCGCATCAAGGCGCATGCCGCCGCGGCCGCTGCCAACAACATCGCGCTGGCCGACGATTCCGGCCTCTCGGTCAATGCCATCGGCGGTCAGCCCGGCGTCTACACCGCCAACTGGGCCGGCTCCAGCGCCCACGGCGGCCGCGACTACATGGTCGGCATGCGCCGCGTCGAGGACGCGCTGCAGGCCGTGGGCGCCACCACGCCGGGCGAACGCCGCGGTGCCTTCAACGCCACGCTCTGCCTCGCCCACCCGGATGGGCGCGAGGTGATCTACGAGGGCAAGGCCGAAGGCATGCTGGTCTGGCCGCCGCGTGGCGACAAGGGTTTCGGGTTCGATCCGGTCTTCATGCCCGACGGCTACGACATCACCTTCGGCGAGATGTCGTCCGAGGCCAAGCACTCCTGGTCGCCGGGCAAGGTTGGGTTGTCCCACCGCGCCCGCGCCTTCGCCAAGTTCGTCGACGATGCACTGGGAGGCGGCGTTGAGCACTGAAACCTTCGGCCACAACTCCGTCGATCCGCGCTCCAACGGCCTGTTCGGTGTGTACGTGCATTGGCCCTTCTGCGCCGCCAAGTGCCCCTACTGCGATTTCAACTCGCACGTGCACCGTGGTGAGTTCGACGAGCAGACCTACGTCGAGTCCTACGCGGCCGAACTGGCGCATTTCGCCAAGCAGACGCCCGGCCGTACGGTGCAGTCGATCTTCTTCGGTGGCGGCACCCCGTCGCTGATGGACCCGCGCTCGGTCGAAGGCATCCTCAACGCGATCTCCAAACATTGGGTCATCGACCCGCGCGCCGAGATCACGCTTGAAGCCAACCCGACCTCCGTCGAGGCCGATCGCTTCCGCGGCTATCGCTCCGCCGGCGTCAACCGCGTCTCGCTCGGGGTGCAGTCGCTGCGCGAGGGGCCGCTGGCCGAACTGGGCCGCCGCCACACCGTCGATGAAGCCATCGCCGCGGTGCGACTGGCGCAATCGATCTTCCCGCGTACCAGCTTCGACCTGATCTATTCCCGCCCGCGCCAGACGCTCGACGAGTGGCAGGACGAGCTGACCGAGGCGCTGTGGCTGGCGCAGGGGCACCTGTCGCTCTACCAGCTCACCATCGAGATGGGCACGCGCTACTACGACCTGTTCCGCGCCGGCAAGCTCAAGATGCCGAGCGAGGACCTGAGCGCAGATTTCTACGAGATGACGCAGGAATTGACCCACAATGCGGGCCTGCCAGCATATGAAATCTCAAACCATGCGCGCCCCGGCCAGGAGAGCCGCCACAACCTGATCTACTGGCGCTATGGCGAGTATGTCGGCGTCGGCCCCGGCGCCCATGGCCGGCTGTTGATCAACAACCAGCGCCATGCCACGGCGACCGAAAAGATGCCGTTCGACTGGCAGAAGCGGGTGCAGTCGCGCGGCCACGGCATGGTCACCGACGACATCCTGACCTGGGAAGAAGAGGGCGACGAGCTCTTGGTGATGGGCCTCCGCCTGCGCGAAGGGATCGATCCGCGGCGCTTCCAGAAAATCTCCGGTCGCGCCATTTCCGAGCGCCAGATCAACGAGTTGAAGTCGATCGGCTTCGTCGAGACCCTGCCCAACGGCTTCATCCGCGTCACCGACAAGGGCTGGCCGGTGCTCGACGCGGTGGTCGCCGACCTAGCGGCCTAGCACCCACTCAAAACTCTTCGTCCAGAGTTCGGGCGGGATCTCGGCTTCCAGCGTCTTCACCAGCTTCGAGATCGGCACGGCGCGGAGCGTGTCCCGCCACGCCTGGTCGGCTTCCCACATCACCCGCGAGACGGCGCAGGGCTTTGACTCGCAATAACCCTCCGGCCGGCACGGGTTGTTCTGGCGGATCTGGGTGCACACGAAGGTGGAGCCCGGTCCCTCCACCGCCTCAACCACTTCGAGGAAAGAGATATCGGCCGGCGCTTTCGCCAGTCGGTAGCCACCCGATGGTCCCAGCGTGCTCTCGACGATGCCGGCATTCGACATCGCCTGCAGGGCCTTCGAGAGATATTCCTTCGGCACGCCGTGGAACTCCGCCAGCACCTTGGTCGCGAGGTACCGGTTCGCCGGAAGACCGGCGAGGATGGCGCAACAGTGGAGCGCCCACTCTACCTGGCTCTTGAGCTGCATCTGGCTGGGCCTGCCTTTGTCGATACGAGTGCGGCACGGGGGGCCGGAACCTGTCTTAGAGCCGACTTCGTTCCAATTCCAACTCCCCGTGTGTGCACGTCAGGTTCGCGGCGCGAAAGCTGTCTTCAGCCAAGTTTCGAAGCCGGTCGGCGTCTTCTGATAGGCGCCCTGCGGCACGAGCGACTTTTCGCTGAGTTCGGTGCCGAAATACTTGGCGTGCGGATCGCCGACCACCGTGCGCTTGTCGCCGGCCGCCGCGAGGTAGCGCTGCACCAGCGTACTCAGCGGAAACGCCTCTGGCCCACCGATCTCGCTTGTGCCGTTGAGCGGCGCCCTGAGGGCGATCTCGGCCACCGCGACCGACAGGTCGATCGCCGCCACCGGCTGCACCAGCCCCGAAGACAGCGTGATGCTGTCGCCTTCGCCGGCGGAGTTGGCGATTCCCTTGAGGAACTCGAAGAACTGCGTCGAGCGGAGGATCGTGTACGGAACCCCGCCGGCCTTGATCACCGCTTCCTGCGCCACCTTGGCGCGCATGTATCCGCTCTCCGGCAGCAGGTCGGTGCCCACGATCGATAGCGCCACATGATGCTTCACGCCGGCGGCCAGTTCGGCGGCGACCAGGTTGCGGCCGGAGGTGGTGAAGAAATCCAGCACCGCCTGGTCCTCGAACGAGGGCGAGTTGGAGAGATCGACCAGCACGTCGGCGCCCTTGAGCACCTCGGCCAGGCCCTCGCCGGTCAGCGTGTTGACCCCCGACGCCGGCGAAGCGGCGATCGCCTCATGGCCCTTTGCCGCCAGCCCGCTCACCACCCGTGAGCCGATAAGCCCGGTTCCGCCGATCACCACAACCTTCATCGCTATCTCCTAATTGAGGACATTACGCATCCTTAAGGACAATAGATATCCGTAATCTGAGACGCTGTAAACCCATGATCCTGCGGCCGGTGTCAGTCCGGGTCTTGCTAAGCCCTGAGGCGGGTCACCGGCGCGGGCTGTTCCGCATGGAACAGTGTGCTCACCGATTCGCCGCTGTTGATCCGTCGCATCGCCTCGGCCAGCGCCGGGGCAATCGACAGCACGGTGAGCTTGGGCACCCGCCGCGCTTCGGCGATCGGTAGCGTGTCGGTGCAGACAATCTCCAGCACATCCGGCTCCGCCGCCAGCCGCGCGATCGCCGAGCCGGCAAAAATGCCGTGCGTGCAGGCGATGCGCACCGAGCGAGCGCCGTGCGCCCTGAGGTGCTTGAGCAGCTCGATCATCGAGCCGCCATTGGCGATCTCGTCGTCGAGGACGATCACGTCGCGGCCCGCGACGTCCCCGATCAGCGCGGTGATCCGCACCTCGGTGTCGCTGATCCGCTCCTTGGCGCCTGCCGCTACCGGAACGCCGAGTCGTTTGGCGAAGGCGGCGGCGTTCTTGGCGTTGCCGAGATCGGGCGATACCACCACCGCGTTGCTGATGTCGTAGCGCTGGAAATACTCGGCGAGCTCGCTCCGCGCATGCAGGTGATCGACCGGCACGCTGAAGAAGCCGTGCACCTGCGGGGAATGCAGCGTCATCGTCAGTACCCGATTGGCGCCGGCGGTCTGCAGCAGGTCGGCGACCAGCCGGCCGCCGATCGAGATGCGCGGCGCGTCCTTCTTGTCGGAGCGGGCATAGGCGTAGTGCGGTATCACCGCCGTGATGCGGGCCGCCGAAGCGCCGCGGGCGGCATCGAGCATCAGCAGCAGTTCGACCAGGTGGTCCTGCACTGGGGCGCTCAGCGTCTGGATCAGGAACACGTCCTGCTCGCGGCAATTGGCCTGCAGCTGCACTTCGATGCAGTCGTTCGAGAACCGCTTCACCCGGGTCGGCAGCAGTGGCACGCCGAGTTGCGCGCAAATCGCGGCCGCGAGTTCGGGATGAGAGCTACCACTGAAAATGGCAATCTGGCTCATCACGGCGCTCCTCGCAGGGTGGGGATCGAGGCCGGCAGCTTATGGCAAAACGGTGTGCCAGCGGCAAGCGATGATGGTCGGGCCTTCTTCGGCAAGCGGCCCGTCCGTTCAGGAAGCATTAAGCACCCGCGGGCTTGCCGCATCGCCCCCATTTCGGCACATTGCGCCCGACTTCGTAAACCGCTTTACTAAGGTGCTGCACCCCCGGATGACCCATTGATGCGCCAGCCTGATGACCTGATCCTCAATGCCGAGGACGAAGTCGCCATTCGCCAGCATTTGACCCTCGTGGCGCTGGCCAAGAGGCCGGCGGACCTGGTGATCGAGGTTGGCCGGCTGCTCTCGGTGCACTCGCGCCAGTGGCTGACGGATCAGGAAATCGTGGTGTCCGGTCGACGCATCGCCTTCATCGGGCAGCGCGGCAGCTACAAGGGCGAGGTAGCGGCGCGGGTCAGTTACGCCGACCTCTCGGCCGTGCCGGGGTTCGGCGAGGTGCACAAGCACATCGAATCGACCCACATCACCCCCGAGTTCGAGGCGGCGCTGGTGCTGCCGCGCGGCAATACCTGGACCTGCGAGGCGAGCCACGAGTTCGCTAACGTCAACGGCCCCAAGAACCAGGAGTTCTGGCAGAAGTCCCGCGTTGCCGGCTCGCCGCTGAAGATCTTCATCCAGCCCGGCTCGGCCGTGCCGCCCAGTGCCTGGGAAGAGTCGGGCGGCTATTACGGCTACGAGGAGCAGCGCGAATTCCTCGCCCACGACATGGGCACGGTCAGCCTCGACGAGGTGATGGACTGGCCCTCGGTGTGGAACCCCGAGAACCCCGGCTATATCCGCATGTGGGGGATGATCGGCGCCACCATGGAGATGCGCGGCGTGGTCGAGGGGCACGGTTCCGGGCTGATCGACCCGCATGATCTCTCGGCTTTCGCCGCCGCCGGCATCTCGTCGGACCATGAGGTCTGGGCGCTGGAGGAAGCGTGGGAACGGTTGAGCCACGGCATTTTCACCGAGCTGCGGCCGTTCTCCTATGACGTCATACTGCCTGGGCTGATCGAGCGGCTGGAGGACTGGTCGAACATCGCCTTCACCACCGACGACCGCTCGGCGTCGGAAACGCTGCAGCTCGGTGCCGCCGACTACAATGTGCGGCACGCCATTTCGTATGGCCTTGCGCCAGAGATCGCCATTCAGTGCGCCACCATCAATCCGGCGCGGCATATGCGGATCGACCAATGGGTCGGCTCGATCTCGCCGGGGCGCTATGCCGACATAGTATTGCTCGACGACGTGCAGACGCTGTCGATAAAGCACGTCTACGCCGATGGCCGGCTGGTGTCGGACGGCAAGTCGTTCCTTGGCGAGGCGGCCCCGATCGAATGGCCCGACTGGGCGCGGAAGACCATGAATATCGGGCGCACGCTGCACGCCCACGACTTTGCCATCAAGGCCGAGCCGGGCCGCCACACGATGCAGGCGGCGATCCTTCGCCCGTTCCACTGGAACGAGGACTTTCTGGTCGAGACCCTGCCGGTGGCCGATGGCCTGGTGCAGCGCGACACCGAGCGGATGATCACCAAGTGGGCGCTGGTCGATCGCTATCGCGGCGATGGCGCGGTAGCGAAGATGTTCTGGACCGGCTGCGGACCGGCCGACCCGGATACGGCGCTGGCCTCGTCGGTGGCGCATGACAGCCACAACGTCTGGTGCATCGGCTCGTCCGATGAGGCGATGGCCAAGGCGGTGAACCGGCTGCAGGAGATCGACGGCGGCTGGGTGCTGGTGCACAAGGGCGAGGTGGTCGCCGAGATGCGCTTCGAGATCGGCGGGCTGATGACGGCGCGCTCGGCCGAGGCGTTCGACAAGGACATGCAGGCGTTCTATCGCGCTGCCGAGGCGGTGGAGTGGATGTATAAGCCATCGGCTCTGAACCTCTGGAAGCCCGGTTTCCCGGAGTTTTTGAAGTTCGCGACGCTCACCTGCTCGCCCTGGCGCTGGGTGCTGGTGGCGCCGAGCGAGCTGGCGCCGGAGGGTTTTGTGAACGTGCAGAACGGCGAGCAGCACAAGGTGGTCTGGTGACGGGTCTGCGAGGCCGCTCGATCCGCGGGACGTTTGCCCATGCGCCGGTCCGTGGACAGCTGGAAGTGCTTGAGGATGCAGTGATTTCCATCGGAGCCGATGGGAAGATCGTTGCCATCGCGAGCGCCGAGGACGGGGTACCGGACGGGACGATCGAAGTGCCGGAGGGCCAGCTGATCCTCCCCGGCTTCGTCGATCTCCACATCCACGCGCCGCAATATCCGCAGCTCGGGCTGGCGCTGGATGAGCCGCTTGAGGTGTGGCTGGGCAAGTACACGTTTCCGCTGGAGGCGAAGTACGCGGACCTCGATTTCGCCCGCGAGCGCTACGAGACGCTGGTAGCCGATCTGCTCGCCTCGGGCACCACCACGGCGCTGTACTTTGCCACGGTGCACCGGCAAGCCACTGAATTGCTTGCGGAAATCTGCCTCGATCGGGGTCAGCGGGCGCTGGTTGGCAAGGTGGTGATGGACGACCCGGCGAGCTGCCCGGACTATTATCGGGATGCATCCGCGGAACAGGCCATCGACGAAACACGTAGCGTTATCAATTACATACGAGCAATGCCCGACAATGATCGGGTGCTGCCGGTGGTGACGCCGCGCTTCATTCCGTCATGCACCGACGTGGCGCTGGCTGGGCTCGGCGCGCTAGCGGCAGAGTGCGATTGTCACGTCCAGACCCATTGCTCGGAAAGCGACTGGGCCCATAACTATGCGCTTGATCGCTATGGCAGAACCGACACCGACGCACTCTCCCATTTCGGCCTGCTGACGCGCAAGACCGTGCTCGCCCACTCCGTGTTCCTGACCGACATGGACATGGAGGCGGTGCGCGCCGCCGGGGCAGGGGTGGCGCATTGTGCGCTGTCCAACATGTATTTCGGCAATGCCGTGTTCCCGCTGCGCCGGGCGCTGGAGAAGGGCCTGCATGTCGGGCTCGGCACCGACATTTCCGGCGGGCCCTCGGGCTCGATGCTGGAAGCCTGCCGCGCCACGGCGCAGGCGTCGCGGATGCTCGAAGATGGGGTGGACGCGAAGGATTCACGTGAAACGCGAGGCGTGCCGAACTCGCGGGTCGATATGCTCACCGCCTTCCACCTCGCCACCGCCGGCGGTGGTGTTGCGCTCGATCTGCCCATCGGTATTTTCCGCCCCGGTTATCACTTCGACGCGCTGATTATGGACCCGGCAGCGGAGGCGGGGACTATTCGGCTGTTTGGCGCCGAACCTGTTGAGCGGGTTGAGCAAATTCTCTACACCGCGAGCCGGCCGAACATCGCCGCGACCTTCGTCGGCGGCGATCTGGTCAGCGGAGCTGACATATATAGCCGCTAGTTTGCCCCAGACTTGAACGCATCCTGAACGAGAAATCATGCCGAAATCCGTCTATCTCGCCGGCCCTGAAGTGTTCCTGCCGAATGCGCGCGAGATCCTTGATCTGAAGATCGCGCTGACCCGCGAGGCGGGACTGGTTCCGGTGTCGCCCGGCGACCTCGAGTTTCCCCCGACCAACAGCAAGTGGGAGCTCGGGCTGGCGATCAGCGCCATCGACGAGAAGCTGATGCACTCGGCCGACGCGATCATCGCCAACCTGACGCCGTTCCGGGGGATTGCCGCTGACACCGGGACGTGCTTCGAGCTCGGGTTCATGTGCGCGCAGGGGAAGCCGGCGTTTGCCTATACCAACGTGAAGGCGGACCACGGCGAGCGGACGCGGGCGCACTTCAATGGCGAGTGGTACGCCGATGCCGATGGCAAGCCGCGGGGGCCGGATCACATCCTGATCGAGGATTTGGGGTTCATCGACAACCTGATGCTGCATGGCGGGGTGGTCAGCCGCGGCGGGGCGGTGGTGGTGGGCGACGCGCCGGTTGGGGCGGAGCTGACGGATATGACGGCGTTCAAGCGGGTGCTGGCTATTGCGGCGGAGCGGTTGGGCCACTGACCTTCGAGCGTGTGGCCACCCCCACCCTTGATCCCTCCCCACAAGGGGGAGGGAGACGACTGAGATATCGCTGCTTGCGCCTCCCTCCCCCTTGTGGGGAGGGACTGAGGGTGGGGGTGCCCCCACGCGCCGATCGAGCGCTACTTCAACCCCCGCAACGCCAGTGCCCGTTGCGCCCGCACCGAGAACAGCACCAGGGCTGCGATCGTCACGACGAACGGGATCATGCGGATCAGTTCGGCCGGGATGTCGTTGAACAAGCCCGGCATCACCACCGCTAGCGCCTCGAAGGCGCCGAACAGCAGGGCAGCGAGTAGCGCCCCAACCGGGTGGCGGGCGCCGAGCAGCACGGCGCCCAGCGCGATGAAGCCGCGGCCGGCGGTCATGTCGCGGGTGAAGCCGACATAGTTGAACATCGCGAGCTGCGCGCCGCCGATGCCGGCGAGGGCGCCGGAGACGACGAGGCTCAGGGTGCGCACCTTGTTGACCGGGATGCCGGCGGCCTCTGGCGCGGCCGGGTATTCGCCGACGCCGCGTAGCCACAGGCCCCAGGGCGTGCGGTAGAGGAAGTACCAGACCGCGAAGACGAGGAACGCCGCGAGCCAGCTCAGCACCGAGTGGCCGGAGAGGAACGATTTGAGGATCGGGCCGATACCGGGGATGGCGCTGAGGAAGCTGAGATCGACCGCCGGGACGGCCTTGCTCTGCAGGTTGATCGAGGTGCCCTTGTCGCCGCCCGTGGCGATGGCGAGGGCGAACACCGTGCCGCCTGCCGCGAGGATGTTGATGGCAAAGCCGACGAGGATGATGTCGGCCTTCAGCCGGTAGGCGAAGAACGCCATGACCAGCCCGAGCACGGCGCCAGCGCCGAGGCCGGCGGCGACCGCCACGTACCACGGGGCATAGACCGAGACGATCACCGCGGTTAGGCAGCCGATCAGCATCATGCCCTCGAGCGCCACGTTGAGCGCGCCCGAGAGATCGGCGATCAGCCCGCCTAGCGTCGCCAGCAGCAGCGGCGTGGTGGTGCGGATGACGGTGACGAAGAAGGTGGCCGAAAAGACCGTGATGATGAGTTCCATCATTTGGCGGCACCTCCGGCAGCGGCAGGCGCAACTGATGGCGACGGACTGCGCTTGAACAGCCGCGTGACAAAGTTGAGCGAGAAGGACGAGCTGACGAGCAGGATGATGATCGCGGTGACGACGCCGATCACCTCGGCCGGAACGTCGGTACGGATGTTCATCAGCTGCGCGCCTTGTCTCAGATAGCCGTAGAACAGTGCCACGATCGGCACGGCCAGCGGCCGGCTGCGGGCGACGATGGCGACGAGAATGCCCTCGAAGGCGAGGCCGCCCTCGAACAGCACGGTCAGCTTGCCGTAGCCCTGCCCCTGGACGAACATCGAGCCGAGCAGGCCACCCAGCGCGCCGGAGGCGGTCATCGCCGAGACCATGATGAAGGTCGCCTTGATGCCGGAATACTCGGCGAAGCGGGCGTTGTGCCCGACGAGCCGCAGCTTCAGGCCCCAGCTGGTGCGGTAGAGCGCGAACCACACCACGAACACCGCGACGAGCGCGAAGACCAGCCCGAGGTCGAGCCGGGTGACGTTGAGCCCGTCGAACTTGATCAGCTGCGGGAACACCGCGCTGTCGGGGAAGTCGTTGGTGGTCAGGACGCCAGGCTGCGGCTTGGGCAGGCTGACACGGACGAGGAAGTTGCAGAGCTCGACCGCGATGTAGTTGAGCATCAACGACGAGACGATCTCGTTGGCACCGAGCTTGGCCTTGGCGATGCCGGGGAGGAACCCGTAGATCGCGCCGGCCAGCATGGCGGCGGCGATGCCGAGCGGGATGCCGGCCCAGCTGGCGCCGAGCGGCGACAGCGCCACATAGCTGGCGGCGAGCGCGCCGATATAGACCTGGCCCTGCACGCCCATGGCGAACTGCCGGGCCTGGAACACTAGGCTGAACGCAAGGCCGGTGACGGTGAGCTTGGCGACATCGTCCAGCCACAGCCCGATAGTGCGGGGCTTCGATGCCGGGGCCGTGAGCAACTGGGTGATCGCGTCGATCGGCGCCTTGGAGGTGAGTAGCACGACGATGAAGGTGACGACGAGCGCGATGACCAGCGCGCCGACGGCGCGACCGACTTCGCGTCGTATCGTCTTCCAGCGCGACCGGCGATCGACGGCGGGGATATTGCTCATTTGAGGGCCGCCTTCATTTCGTCTGCGGTCTGGGTCGAGAGCCCGAGCATGTATGTGCCGAGCGTTTCCGGGGTCAGGTCGGGCGTGTTGAGGAAGGCCGCAACGATCTTGCCGCGATACAGCACCACCAGCCGGTCGCTGAGCGCCAGCAACTCGGAGAGATCGGCCGAACTCAACAGCACCGCAGCGCCCTTGTCGCGGGCGTCGGTAATGGTGCGCCAGATGAACTGCGTAGCCCCGAGATCGACGCCGCGGGTGGGCTGGTTGACCAGGAGGAGTTTCGGCTGCTCGCTGAGTTCGCGCGCCACCACCACCTTCTGCATGTTGCCGCCCGACAGCGTGCCGACGGCATAGCCGGGCCCGCCCACGCGGATCGAGAACTGCTCGATCAGCCGCTGCGCGTTGGCCTTGATCGCCCTGAGGTCGAGCAGGCCGTTACGCACGTAGCGCTTATCGTTGAGCCGGGTCGCAACGAGGTTCTCCGCTACCGTCGATCCGGTGGCGAGGCCTTCGGCGATGCGGTCTTCGGGGATCGAGGCGAGGCCGAGGCCGCGCCGTTCGAGCACGGTCAGCGGGTTGGCATTCTGGTTGGCGACGACGATGTCGCCGGCCGCCACGTGGCGGAGCCCGGAAATCGCCTCCAGCGTTTCGGCCTGCCCGTTGCCTTCGACGCCCACTAGCCCGACGATCTCGCCGGCATAGACGTTGAGATCGAGCCCGGCCACCACTTCGGTGCCGCGCGCGTTGACGACGCGGAGGCCACTGACCGAGGCGACGCGTTCGGTCTGGTCGGTGGGCTTGCGATCGACCCGGAGGCTCACTTCGCGGCCCACCATCAGGGCGGCGAGGCTCTTCTCGGTGACTTCCTTGGTCTTCACCTGGCCGACGGTCTTGCCCTGCCGCATCACCGTGATGGAGTTCGAGATCTCCAGCACTTCGGGCAGCTTGTGGGCGATGAAGATCACCGTCTTGCCCTGCGCCACCAGCGAGCGGATGGCGATGAACAGCTCCTGCACTTCCTGCGGCGCCAGCACGGCGGTCGGCTCGTCGAGGATCAGGATGCGGGCGTTGCGGTAGAGCGCCTTGAGGATTTCGACGCGCTGCTGCTGGCCGACCGGGAGCGACCCGACCGAGGGAAGCGGGTCGACCTTCAGGCGGAATTTGTCGCTGAGCGCCTGCACCTCGGCAATCGCTTTGGCGCGATCGAGCCGGATGCCGGCCTTGGGCTCGGAACCGAGCACCACGTTCTCGTAGACGGAAAAACTCGGGACTAGCGAGAAATGCTGGAACACCATGCCGATGCCCGCATCGATCGCCTCGCGCGGGTTGGCGAAATGCACCTGCTTGTTGTCGAGCAGCAAGGTGCCGGCGTTCGGCTGTTCGATACCGAACAGGATCTTCATCAGGGTGGATTTGCCCGCGCCGTTCTCGCCGACCACGGCATGAACTTCGCCCGGCTCGATAACGAGGTTCACCCCGTCATTGGCCACTACACCGCCGGGATAGGTCTTGCCGATCCCGATTGCTTCCAGAAGCGCCATGCTGCCCCGCTTTGCGCCAGATATTCAAAGAGTTGGGCCCCGCGTTGCCGCGGGGCCCGTTGCATCACTTCATGTCGGTGGCGACTTCGATCTCGCCGGCGACGATCTTGGCCTCGAGCGCATCGACTTCGGCGCGCACGTCGGCCGGCACGAGCTTCTCGTACCAGGCGTTCTTGGCGATCCCCACGGCGCCGTCCTTGATGCCGAGCAGCTCACGCGAGCCGTACGGCGCAGTGCCGTCGAGCGTGCCCTGCAGCGCCAGGAACAGCGAGTGGCCGACCTTCTTGAGGACCGAGGTGAAGATCACATCGGCCTGAGCCGGATCGGAGGTCGAGAAGATCGTCGCCTGGTCGCTGTCGACGCCGACGGCGAGCTTGCCCGAGTCCTTGACCGCCTGCAGCGAGCCGATGCCGGTACCGCCAGCGATCGGGAACACCACGTCGGCACCCTGGTTGATCTGGGCGAGCGCGATTTCCTTGCCCTTGGCAGGGTCGTTGAACGCACCGGCCACGGCATTGAGGATGTTGATCGACGGGTTGGCGGCCTTGGCGCCCTGGTCGAAACCGGTCTTGAAGTCGGTGACGGTCGGGAATTCCATGCCGATGATGGTGCCCAGGATCGCGGACTTCGAGAGCTTGGCGGCGGCGTAGCCGGCGAGATAGCCGGCGGCGGCAGTGGTGTACTGCACGCCGAGGACGTTCTTGCACTCGCACTTGGTGTAATCGGGCGAGTCGTCGAAATCGATGAACTTCACGTCCGGATATTCCGGCGACAGCTCGGCGATATAGCCGGTCATGTCGAAGGTGCCGGCGATGATCACGTCGTAGCCCGAGTCAGCGGCGTCGGCGAGGCCGGCCTGCCATTTCGAGCGGTCATAGCCCAGCTCGATGATCTTCACCGTCACCGGCAGCTCGGCCTCGGCCTGCTTCATGCCTTCGGCGGCGTCATCGAAGAAGCTCTTGTCGCCGAGCGTGCCGTGCAAGACGAGCGCGACCTTGAGCGGGTTGTCCTTGGTGTATTCTGCGGCGGCGACGGGCATTGCCGTCGACGCCATCATCGAGGCCGAAAGCAGGATACCTGCTGCGGCTTTACCGAGAGTCGAGATCAGAGACATGCGCACTCCTGTTTGCGTTTGTTCTAATTCTTGGGGGAATAGGCGGCGGATACGGCGTAGAGAGCGTCGACTTTAGCGATATCGACCTCCTCGACGAACGTAATCTTGGGGGTGCCGAGGCGCCCGGAAGGATCGACCAGCGTCATGCCGCGGGTGATCCCCGGCGCGAGCGCGACGCTCGACGAAGCGACGGTCGACTTGGTGACCATCGAGGGGTCGAGCACCACGGCGGCGGCCAGCGGATCGACATAGAGGAAGCGATCGGGCAGGCCCCGGCGGATGCCGTTCTCGCGGGCGTGCTTCTGCAGCGCTTCGTTGAAGGTCTTGAGCGGCGAGGCCGGGATGCCGGCGAACAGCGCGTCGATCTTTTCGCCCACCATGAAGTGGGTGAGGCAGGGCTCCCACGGGATCACCACCGTCTCGATGCCGGCGGTCAGCACCACATGCGCGCCCTCGGGGTCGGCATAGATGTTGAACTCGGCGGCCGGCGTGGTGTTGCCGCGGCCATAGACGTTGCCGCCCATGATGGTGAGCGTGCCGATGCCGGGAAGGATTGACGGATCGAGGCGGAGCGCCAGCGCCAGGTTGGTCAACGGCCCGATCATCAGGATATCGACCTTCTCGCCCTTGGCCGCGGCGGCGCGGAAGGTGCTGATGAGCACGGCGACGCCGTCGTCGGAGGTGTGGATGTCCTGCTTGGCGGGACGCGGCGCGCCTCCGAGGCCGTCATCGCCGTGGACGTATTTGGCATCGATGATCGGCTGGGTCAGCGGCCGGTCGGCGCCGCGATGCACCGGGATCGAGACACCCAGCTGCGCGCAGACGGCGAGGAGATTGGTGGTCGCCTGGTCGCGGCCGACATTGCCGAACACCGTGGTGATCAGGTCCGGCACCTTGCCGTTGGCAACGAGGAGGATCAGCGCCTGGGCGTCATCGACGCCGCCGTCGCTATCGAAAATGAACTTACGCTTGGTCAAGCCACTACTTTCTTGTTCTTGCTATCGCGGGCCGCTTCGACGCGGCCCCAGAAATCGGCATAGGTCGCCGAGTAGGTCTGTCGGATGTCGGCAAAGGGCCGGCGCGTCAAGCTCTTGTCGCTGACCAGCTGTTCCCCGGCCACCCACAGGTGGCGGAGGTCGCGGCCGCTGCCGGAATAGATCAGCAGCGTTTCCGGATCGGGCGTTTCCGAGTAGCCGGCTCCGCTGAGGTCGAACGCTGCGATATCGGCGGCCTTACCGACTTCGAGGCTGCCGATTTCGTGCTCGAGCCCAAGCGCCTTGGCGCCCTCGATCGTTGCCATGCGCACGAGGTCGCGGCTCGACAGCGGCTGCGCCACGCCTTCGCGGTGACTGGCGACGAGCCCCGCGACGCGCATTTCGGAGACCATGTCGTAGGAATTGTTGGCGGCGACGTTGTCGGTGCCCAGCGCAACGGTGACGCCGGCCGCACGCAACTCCACCGCCGGGCAGATGCCCTCACGGCCCGAGCGCAGGCCGGCCGAGGCATTGTAGGAGACCGACGCATGCGGGGCGCGGGCGAACACCGCGATGTCCTCGGGGCTGAGGTCGAGGCAGTGGGCAGCGTGGATGCGGCCGTTGAAGAAGCCGATCTTTTCGAGCGCCACGGCGGCGGTGGTGCCGTAGCGGCGTTCGGTTTCCTCGTTATCCTCCGGACCGCAGGCCATGTGCAGGTGGAGGCCGACGCCATATGCGTTGGCGACTTCCACCTCTGCCAGCAGCAGATCCTCGGAATTGTCGACATAGGGGGCGTGCGGGCCGAACCACGGGATGATCCGGCCATCGGCGGAGCGCTGCTGCTCGAGGAAGGCGGTGGCCTTGGCGAGTTCGGCTTCGCCGCGCGCCTTGTCGCCCAACTGCACGATGCCATAGGCGATGACCGAGCGGAGGCCGGCGGCCTTCACTGCGTCGGCAATCTCCTCGGCGAAGAAATACTGGTCGCAGAAGGTGGTGGTGCCCGAGAGCGCCATCTCGGCGCAGCTCAGCGCCACGGCGGGGCCGATATCGGATGACACCAGCGACAGCTCCGGCTCGCGGATCGAGTTGTACCAGCCATCCATGGTGAGGAGGCTCTGGCCCTCGGAGCGGCCGCGGAACAGCACCATCACCGAGTGGGTATGAGCGTTGACGAGGCCCGGCATGACGAGGTGCCCGGTCAGGTCGAACACCTCGTCGAAGCCGGACGGGTTGGGAGTGCCGTCGCGAGGCCCTACACCGCTGATCCGACCGTCGCGGATGGCGACGAAGCCACCCTCGAACACCCGATTTTCAGCGTCCACGGAAAGAACTGTCGCTCCGTGGATAAGCGTTGAACCCATTTGACCCCCGTCCGGTAAACCGGTTTACATGACGATCTAACGACACCTAAATCCCGCTTGTCAAATGCATTCGCGGGAGGAGCTATGCGCCAGAAGTGAGCCTCAATCCGTTCCAGGCGGACCCCGCCATCGCCGCCCGATTTGCCCTAGAGAGCGCCGAGATCGGCGACCGGCTCGCCGCAGAAGTCGCGGCGCTGGTCGCAGCAAAGGCGCGCCGGCCGGAAGATAACCTGGGCGGCATACTGCTCGCCTCCGAGGTGGCGATACTGCGCCAAAGCTTCGGGCTCGAAAGCGTCGAGGAACTGATGCTTCTGGCGCTTGCTCCGGCACGCGGCATCGCCCGGCCGCCGATTTCAAATTTCTTCGTCGGCGCGGTCGGCCTCGAGCGCGAAACCGGCAACTTGGTGCTCGGCGGCAATGTGGAATTCCCCGGCACGCATCTGGGCTTCACCATCCATGGCGAAGGGTTCGTCTTCACCCGCGCCGCCTCGCGCGGCACGACGATCGAGACCATCGCCATCGGCGAGGCGCACCCCTGCGCCCACTGCCGGCAATACATCTCGGAATTCGCGGGCAGCCGTGAACTGACGCTGATCGACCCGCTCGGGCATCGGCTGACCATGGCCGAGCTTTATCCATGGCCGTTCGATCCGGACTATCTCGGTGAACGCGGTGCTGCTGCTGGAGCCTTCGACGGTACGCTCGATCTTGCCGCCAACGACTGGCCGGCGACTGTCGCCGACCGGCTGCTTGATGCCGGCCGCCGCGCCCATGCGCCCTACAGCAAGTGCCCCGGCGCGGTGGTGCTGGCGCTGCGGGACGGGCAGATGGTCTCGGGCTTTTCGGTCGAGAGCGTCGCGTTCAACCCGACCATGGGGCCGCTGCAGGCGGCGATGATCAACCTCATTGCCCATGGGTACGAGGCGGCCGACATCGCCGAAGCGGCATTGGGTACGCGGCTCGGCGGCAATGTCGACTACAGCCTCAGCGTCACCGAACTGCTCGGCAAGATTGCGCCGACTGCCCCGCTCAACATTCTCGGATGGGCCTGATGCTCGACGCCGCAAGCGCCAGTTGGGAAGACGTCGCGGCCGCCATCGCCGAGGGGCTGATTGCGGTGCTGCCGGTGGGCGCGGTGGAGCAGCATGGTGCGCATCTGCCGCTGCTGACCGATACGGTGCTGGCGAGCGGCGTGGCGCGGCGGATCGCCGAGGGCTGCGATGCGCTGTTGTTGCCGGCCGTTGCCTATGGCGACGCATGGACTGCGGAGGATTGGGCTGGGACGCTGTCGCTTTCGCCGGAAACGCTGCGAGCCACCGTCACTGATATTGGCCGCGGGTTGCAGCGGATGGGCGTCAAAGGGCTGATTACGGTCAACGGCCATTTCGGCAATCGCGAGCCGATCAATCTGGCGGCGCGGGCGCTGAGCGAGGCGGGTTTCCCGGTGCTACATCTCGATTATCCGCGGCTCGAGGCGCTGGCCGCTGAGCTGATGGAGAGCGAGCCGGCCGGGCCGGGCTTCTATCATGCCGACGAGCTCGAGACCTCGATGATGCTGGCGCTGGCGCCGGACACGGTGCGGATGGAGCGGGCGGCGCCGGAATACCCGGAGTTCCCTGAGCTGTTCGGGAGTGAACCGATGAAGCTCTCGGCCTTCAACAAATCGGGCGTGTTTGGCGACCCGCGGCCGGCAACGGCGGAGAAGGGCGAGGCGATGATCGAGGGGATCGCGGCGGAGTCGCTACGGCTGATTGGCATTTGGAAGAAGAAGTACGGAATTTGATGCTCTTGCGCGTGTTGACCCCCACCCTTGGTCCCTCCCCCTCAGAACGGGGAGGGAGACGCTTGCCGCGGCGCTGGTGTGTGGGCCTCCCTCCCCCTTCTGAGGGGGAGGGGACAGGGGTGGGGGTCGGCACGCCATGACCGTGCAATTGCCCCCCGACCTCCTCATCACCGCCTCCGACGAAGTCAAAATCCGCCAGGACCTGCTGCTGGTGGCGCTGGGCAAGCGCCCCGCCGACCGGTCGTTGCGGGTTGGGAAACTGCTCGACGTGCATTCGCGGACCTGGATGCACGACCAGGAGATCGTGATGCGCGGCAAGCGCATCGCCTGGGTCGGGCCGGCGGGCGAGTATCAGGGGCAGGTCAAGGAGCGCTTCCACGAGCCCAAACTGGCCGCCGTCCCAGGCTTCGGTGAGGTGCACAAGCATATCGAGAGTTCGCACCTGACGCCGGAATGGGAAGCGGCGCTGGTGATGCCGCGCGGCAATACCTGGACCTGCGAGGCGAGCCACGAATTCTCCAATGTCGATGGCCCGCACAATCTCGAATTCTGGCTCAAGGCGCGGCTAGCGGGGTCGCCGCTTAAGATCTTCCCGCAGCCTGGTTCCGCCGTGCCGCCCACCGCCTACGAGTGGGGCGGCGGCTATTTCGACCATGACGAGCAGCAAAAGTTCATGGCGGCGAGCCCCATGGTCACCGGGCTCGACGAGGTGATGGACTGGCCGGCGGTGTGGAACCCGGAGAACCCGTCGCATGAGCGGCTGTGGGGGATGATCGAGGCGACCTTTGCCGCCCGTGGCGTGGTCGAAGGGCACGGTGCCGGGCTGCGCTCGCTCGGCGAGATCAACGCCTTCGCCGCGGCGGGGCTGGCCTCCGACCACGAGATGATGTCGGCCGATGAGGCGTGGGACAAGCTGCGGCACGGGCTGTTCATCGAGATCCGCATCCACTCGATGACCGAGATCGTCACCGGGTTGCTGCAGAGGGGACTGGTCGACTGGAGCCAGGTGGCGTTCGCCACCGACGACCGCAGCGCTACGCTGACGCTGGAGACCGGCGCTACCGACCACAATATCCGCACCGCTATCGCCGCCGGGCTGCCGGCCGAGATCGCCATCCAGTGCGCGACGATCAACCCGGCCCGGCACATGCGGCTGACGCCCTGGGTGGGCTCGATCTCGCCCGGCCGCTTTGCCGATCTGGTGCTGCTCGAGGACGTGACGGCGCTGAAGATCGCCAAGGTCTGGGCCGATGGGGCGCAGATCTCCGAGGGCACGAAGTTCATCGGCAAGGTGCCGGATATCGCCTGGCCGGAATGGGCGACCAGGACCATCAACATTAAGCGCGAGATCACGGCGGCGGACTTCGCCATCAAGGCGGCGCCGGGGCGGCAGACCATGCAGTCGGCGGTGATCCGGCCGTTCCACTGGCATCCGGATTTCTACACCATGGAGCTGCCGGTGGTGGACGGCGAGGTGCAGCGGCTGGAGAGCGAGAACCTCACCAAGTTCGCCATCGTCGACCGCTTCTCGGGTGAGGGGAAGGTTGCGAAGATGTTCTGGCGCGGCTGCGGGCCGCGCGATCCGGACACCGCCGTCGCGTGCTCGGTGGCGCACGACAAGCACAATATCTGGACCTGCGGCTCGTCCGACGCCGCCATGGCGCTGGCGGTCAACACGCTCAGGCAGACGCAAGGCGGCTGGGCGCTGGTGCACAAGGGCAAGGTCACGGCAACAGTGCGGTTCGAGATCGGCGGGCTTATGAGCAAGCGCCCGGCGGCGGAACTCGATGCCGAGATGCAGGCGCTCTACCGCGCGGCGGAACAGGTCGACTGGATGTACGAGCCGACCTTCCGCCCGCGCTGGAACCCCGGCTTCCCTGAACGGCTGATGTTTGCGACGCTGACCTGCGCGCCGTGGACCTGGGTGTTGGTGGCCCCGTCGCCGCTGGCGCCGGAGGGCTTCGTGAACGTCTCGACCGGAGAGGTGCATCCGATTGTATGGTGAAAACCGCAGAAAACGGGTTACGAAACCGCTTTACTAAAGCGCTTGCGCCGATCTAGCTTAAACGGGCGAGTGGGGGTGCAATGGCGACTATCCATGATGTAGCGCAGGATGCCGGGGTGTCGCCGACGACGGTGTCCCGCTATCTGAACAACCGTATCGAACTGCCGCCGTCGACCGCTGGCCGGATCGACGCGGCGATCGCCAAGCTCGATTATCGGCCCAACCTCCTCGCCAAGCGCCTCTCCACCGGCAAGACCGAAGCGGTTGGCCTCGTCACGCCGGAAATCCGCGAGCCGTTCTTTGCCGAACTCGCTTCGGCCTTCGAGGACGAGGCGGACCGGCACGGCTACACCGTGTTCATGAGCTCGACCCGCTCCGACCGCGACCGCGAGATCGCTTCGCTCGAGCGGCTGCACGACCGGCATGTCGATGGCCTGCTGATGATGACCAATACTGCCGATGACGGCACGCTGGCGGCGCTGATCGGCAAGCGCAAGAACGTGGTGATCGTCGACGAGGATATCCCCGGGGTGAGCGTGCCGCGGCTGTTCGTCGAGAACACCGAGGGCGCCTATGCGGCGACCAAGCACCTGATCGAAGCCGGCCATCGCCGCATCGCCTATCTCGGCGGCCCTCATGGGTTGCTGACGGTGACCGAGCGGCGCGAGGGCTTCATGCTGGCGATGAACGAGGCTGGGATCGCGGTGCGGCCCGAATATGTCGCCATCGGCAGTTTTGCGCCGGAGCTGGCGCGTGCCGCGACGCAGAAATTCCTCGAGCTGCCAATGCCGCCGACGGCGATCTTCGCCTCCTCCGACTACCTCGCCATCGGCGCGGTGATGGGGTTGAAGGAGGCCGGCGTCAGCGTCCCCGACCAGGTTTCGCTGATCGGCTTCGACGACATGGCGTTCGGCGCGCTGCTGACGCCGCCGCTGACCGCCATCCGCCAACCGGTGGAGCAGCTCGGCCGCCAGGGCTTTTTGACGCTACTGGCGCTGCTGAACGGCGAAGCGCCGCCGATGCTGACGCGGCTGCCGGTCGAACTCATCCGGCGCCAATCTGTCGCCGCACCAAGCACGAAGGACTTCATAGCGTGAGCAAGCGCGTACTGATCGCCGGGGAGTCATGGGTCACCCACTCGATCCACACCAAGGGCTTCGACAGCTTTACCACCACCGAATACAACGAGGGCGTCCGCTGGCTGAAGGCGGCGCTGGAGGGTGGCGGTTGGGAGGTGACGTTCCTCCCCAACCACCTCGCCGCCCGTGACTTCCCGCAGACCGCAGAGACGCTGGCCGCCTATGACGTGGTGATGCTCTCCGATATCGGCGCCAACACGCTGCTGCTGCACCCCGATACGTTCGTCCGCTCGGTGCCGCTGCCCAACCGGCTGACCTCGATCAAGGACTACGTGCTGAACGGCGGCGGGCTCGTAATGATCGGCGGCTATCTTACCTTCCAGGGCATCGACGCCAAGGGCCAGTACGCCGGCTCGGCGGTCGAGGACGTACTGCCCGTGACGATGTACCGCCACGACGACCGCAAGGAGAACCCGCAGGGCGTCGTCGCGCATGTTGGCGATGCCGGGCACCCGATCACCAAGGGGATCACCGGGGAATGGCCGGCGTTGCTCGGCTACAACGAGGTGGTGGCGAAGCCCGATGCCGAGGTGCTGGTGCGGGTCGGTGGCGACCCGCTGATCGCAGTGGGCGAGTTCGGCAAGGGCCGTTCCGCGGTGTTCACTTCGGATTGCGGGCCGCACTGGGCGCCGCCGCCCTTTGTCGATTGGGCCGGCTATGCGCCGCTGTGGAACAACATCGCGAACTGGGTGTCGGGCAAATGACGCAAGGGGGCATCAAGGTCAAGCAGGCGCCCGATCCGTGGCAGCGCACCACCACCGAGAACGGTTTTCCGGCCGATGAGGTGATCTCGGCGCTGCAGAAATCCATCCGCCGCGGGCTCACCGAGAACGCGCTGCTGCTCGGCTGGGAGATGTATCTCACCAGCCCCGAACTCGAGCAGAAGCTGTGGGACCGGCTGGCCGTGATCTCGGTCGAGGATGTCGGCTTCGGCAATCTTGATGCGCCGGTGCTGGTCGATACGCTTTATCGCACGCACCAGCGCTTCGACCGGCCGACGCATGACCGGTTCCTGTTCGCCGCGCATGCCATCCGCGTGCTGGCGACGGGCAAGAAGGATCGCACCACCGACGACATGGCCAACTGGGCCAAGCACGCCATGGCCTTCGGCGAGCGGATGCCGGAGATCCCGGATTTCGCCGTCGACATGCATACCGGCCGCGGCGAACAAATGGGCCGCGACTACCTTTACTTCATGACCGAAGCCAGCAAGGTTTCCCCCGAGATCGAGAACAAGGACCAGACCTACCGGGACTGGATCCTTGCGGCATTGAAGGCGGGCAAGCTCAGCTAAAGGGCGCGCGCTACTGGGAGGGGATGTCATGGCGCGTGCGGCTGTCGCAGTGCTCGGGATTTTCGTGGCGGATCTGGCGTTCCGGGCGCCGCGCCTGCCGTTGATGGGCGAGACCATCCTGGGCCAGGGCTTCAAGGACGGGCCGGGCGGCAAGGGCTCGAACCAGGCGATTGCCGCGGCGCGCGCCGGCGGCGACGCCCGGATGATCACTCGTATCGGCCGCGATACCTTTGGCGAGATGGCGCAGAAGACCTGGGCGGCGGATGGGATCGACACCTCGGCGGTAGCGATCGATGATGAGTTGCCCACCGGCGCAGCCTTCATTTTCGTCTCCAGCGAAACCGGCAACAACGCCATCATCGTCGAAAGCGGCGCAGCGGCGAAGCTGTCGCCCGCGGACGTGGCGGCAGCGGAGCCGGTGATTGTGGGCAGCAAAGTGCTGATGACGCAGTTCGAGCAGCCGATCGAGACGGCGATCGCCGGGCTGACCTTGGCGCGGAAGCACGGCGTCATCACCATTCTCAACCCGGCGCCAGCGGTGCAGGTCGACGACGCCATCTATGCGCTCTGCGATTACGTCACGCCGAACGAAACGGAAGCGGCGACGCTGACCGGGCTGAAGGTGGAGACCGAGGCCGATGCGCTGGCGGCGGCCAAGGAGTTCGTCCGTCGCGGGGCGAAGAATGCCCTCATCACGCTGGGCGAGAAAGGTGCGCTGCTGCATGGCGCTGATGGCACGCACATGGTGCCGGCGTTCAAGGTAGCGAAGGTGGTGGAGACCACCGGGGCCGGCGATGCGTTCAACGGCGGCTTTGCAGTGGCGCTGGCCGAGGGTATGTCGCCGGTAGATGCGGTGCGTTTCGGCTGCGCCACGGCTGGGCTGTCGGTACAGAAGCCGGGCACGGCGCCGTCGATGCCGACGCGGGCAGAGATCGAGGCGATGCTGAAGGGCGGCTGAGGCTCCTGAATCCAGCCGAATGCTTTCGGGTTCGTCTGGTCGAGCCCGGCGGCGCTTGACGCCGGGGCCGATGCGGAGTTGGCGTCGGGCTCCTGCAAACCGGACCGCCGATCATGACCCTACTCGCCCCGACCCCGCCGATGGGCTGGAACAGCTGGAACAGCTTTGCCACCACCATCACCGAAGCGCAGGCGCTCGAGACGGCCAAGATCATGGCCGAACAGCTGCTGCCCTTCGGCTACGACGTCTTTACCGTCGACATCCAGTGGTACGAGCCGGAAGCGCAGAGCTACAACTACAACACCAAGCCGGTGCCGACGATGGACGGCCATGGGCGGGTGACGCCGGCGCTGAACCGCTTCCCCTCGGCGGCGCACGGTGTCGGTTTCGCCGAGCTGGCGCGGCAGGTGCACGCACTCGGGCTGAAGTTCGGCATCCACATCATGCGCGGCATCCCGCGCCTCGCGGTCGAGCAGAACCTGCCGGTGCTGGGCACCTCGGTGCGCGCCGCGGACATCGCCGATACCGACAGCATCTGCAGCTGGAACCCCGACATGTACGGGGTGGATATGACCAAGCCCGGCGCGCAGGCTTACTATGACAGCATATTTGCGCTCTATGCGTCCTGGGGCGTCGACTTCATTAAGATGGACGACATGAGCCGCCCCTACGATGCGCGTGCCGCCGAGATCGAGGCGGCGCACCACGCCATCGCGCGAACGGGCCGGCCGATGGTGCTGTCGCTGTCGCCCGGCGAGACGCCGGTGTTGCGCGCCGAGCACGTGCGGCAGTACGCGCAGATGTGGCGGATCAGCGATGATTTCTGGGACGAGTGGGCGATGGTCGAGGCGCAGTTCGTCCGGCTCGAGAACTGGAACCCGTGGCGCCGGCCGGGCGCCTGGCCGGATGCCGACATGCTGCCGCTCGGGCGGCTGGCGCTGGGTGATCGCGACACCAACTTCACTTCGGCCGAGCAGAAGACGGTAATGACGCTCTGGGCCATCGCCCGTTCGCCGCTGATCATGGGCGGCGACCTGCGCCACCTCGATGCCCCGACCCTGGCGCTGCTCACCAACCGCGACGTACTGGCGGTGAACCAGCACAGCACCGACAACCAGCCGCATTTCGTCATGGACGGCACCCGCGTCTGGACCGCTCGCGCCGAGAACGGCGATGCCTACCTGGCGCTGTTCAACACCGGCAAGGCAGAGCGGGAGATCGGCTTCAAGCTGGCGCCGCTGGGGATCAAGAGTGCTGCCGTGACGGACCTGTGGACGGGCAAGCAGCTCGGCCAACACACGGGCAGCTTTGCCGCGACCCTGCCGAGCCACGGCGCCGGCCTCTACCGCTTGGCCTAGGGCTGCTGCCCGGCGAGCGGGGGCTCGCAGGCAACACGGGGAAGCGAGTATGCCACGCCGCAACCAGAGAGCGTCAGGCGTCCAGCTTCTCCAGCAACCCCAGCAGCACGTCGGCCGCCGGCATCGGCAGCACCGCGTCGATCTCGGTGGGAGCAGGCCTGCCAGCGCGCTGTTCGCCTCGCTCGTCGGGCTGCTGGCAACAGCTGAACGGTAGGTCCGCTCGCAAACGAAACCCCGACCTCTGGCGAGGCCGGGGTCCGGCACCCCTCCCTTACGAAATCCTTACGCCCCACCCCAGCCTTCGCAATCGAACGCTGACACGCTGAAGGTCCATACGGAACTCCCGTTTCAATCGTCGGAGTTCGACATGCTCGACCTTGTTTACCTGGCGCTCGGCGCCGGGGTCCTCGCGGCTCTCGGGTTTTATGCCCGCGCCATCGGCAAGCTTTGAGGCGGCCGATGTTTGAGCTTGTTCTCGGTCTCGCCGTGGTCGTGGGGCTCGCGATCTATCTGGTCGTGACGCTCGTCGCCCCTGAGCGGTTCTAGCGGAGTTTAGTGATGACCCTGATGGGATGGCTGCAGATCGGCCTGATGGTCGCTGCGGTCGCGCTGGTGGTGAAGCCGTTGGGCCTCTACATGGCGCGTGTGTTTTCCGGCGAGCGGACTTTCCTCTCGCCCGTGCTCGGGCCGGTGGAGCGCCTGTTCTACGGCGTTTCCGGTGTCGATCCTAAGAAGGAGCAGGGCTGGCTCGGCTACACCCTCGCCATGCTCGCCTTCTCGATTGCCGGCTTCGTTTCGCTCTACCTGATCCTCCGGTTCCAGGACCTGTTGCCGCTCAACCTGCAGGGTTTTGCGGGCGTCGGGCCGGACTTGGCCTTCAACACGGCCGTGAGCTTCGTCACCAACACCAACTGGCAGTCCTATATCGGCGAGGCGACGATGAGCAATTTCAGCCAGATGGCTGGGCTTGCCGTGCATAACTTCGTCTCCGCCGCCACCGGCATGGCCCTCGCCATGGCGCTGACGCGGGCCTTCATGCGCTCTGGCGCCACGACGGTGGGCAATTTCTGGGTCGATCTGACCCGGGCGACGCTCTACGTGCTGATGCCGATCGCCATCCCCACCACCATTGCATTCATGGCGCTCGGCCTGCCGCAGACGCTCGACGGCTCGGTGGTCGCGACCACCCTCGAGGGCGCGCAGCAGACCATCGCGCTGGGGCCGGTGGCGAGCCAGGAGGCGATCAAGCAGCTCGGCACCAACGGCGGCGGCTTCTTCAACGCCAATGCCGCGCACCCGTTCGAGAACCCCAGCGCCATCGCCAACTTCATCAACATCTTCGCGATGCTGATGGTCACCTCGGCGCTGGTCTACACGTTCGGCGAGATGGTGAAGAGCCGCCGCCAAGGCTGGGCCATCCTTTCCACCATCGCCATCCTGCTCATCGTCGGCGTCGGCCTCGTCTACTGGGCTGAAACGTTCGGCAACCCGATCCTACAGACGCTCGGCATCGATCCCGCCATGGGCAATATGGAGGGCAAGGAAGTCCGCTTCGGCCAGGCGCTGAGCGCCCTCTATGCCGCGGTCACCACCGGCATCTCCAATGGCGGCGTCAACGGTATGCTCGGCTCGTTCACCGCCCTCGGCGGGCTGGTGCCGCTGTTCCTGATCCAGTTGGGCGAAATCCTCCCCGGCGGCGTCGGCTCGGGTCTCTACGGCATGCTGGTGTTCTGTGTGCTGGCGGTGTTCGTCGCCGGCCTGATGGTCGGGCGCACGCCCGAGTTCCTCGGCAAGAAGATCGAGGCCCGCGAGATGAAATACGCCATGCTGGCGGTGCTCATCCTGCCGCTCTCCATCCTCGGCTTCACCGCTATCGCCGCGATCCTGCCCTTTGCTGTATCCTCGATCGGCACCGGCGGTCCGCACGGGCTGAGCGAGATCCTCTATGCCTACTCCTCGGCGACCGGCAACAACGGCTCGGCCTTCGGCGGGCTTTCGGCCAACACGCCATGGTTCAACACCACCCTTGGCATCGCCATGCTGCTTGGCCGCTTCGCCTACGTCGTGCCGGTGATGGCGATTGCCGGGTCACTGGTCACCAAGACCCGCGTGCCGGCATCCTCCGGCACATTCCCCACCGATCGACCGCTCTTCGTCGGGCTGCTCATCGGCATCATCCTCATCATGGGCGGGTTGCAGTTCTTCCCCGCGCTCGCCCTCGGCCCCATCGTCGAGCATTTCCTGATGCTCGCCGGCCAGTCCTTCTGAGGCGCCTCAAATGGCCACCAAAGCAAAAACGCTTTCAATCCTCGATCCGGCGCTGCTCGGCCCCGCCGCCATCGGCGCGGTCAGAAAGCTCGATCCGCGGCTACTGGTCCGCAACCCGGTGATCTTTGTCACCGAGATCGTGGCGCTCGTCGTCACCATCATGTTCGTCCGCGACCTGTTCGCGTCGCCCGGCGAAGCCCTGTTCTCCGGCCAGATCGCCGCCTGGTTGTGGTTCACCGTGTTGTTCGCGACCTTCGCCGAGGCCGTCGCCGAGGGCCGTGGCAAGGCCCAGGCCGACAGCCTCCGCCGCACCAAGTCGCAGCTCGTGGCGAAGCGCCTCAAGTCCGGCGACTCGATGGCCTACGACACGGTGCCGGCCAGCCAACTGCGCGTCGGCCATGTCGTTCTCGTCGAGGCCGGGGACATGATCCCCGGCGACGGCGAAGTGATCGAGGGCGTCGCCTCGGTCAACGAAAGCGCCATCACCGGCGAGTCCGCGCCGGTGATCCGCGAGTCGGGCGGCGATCGTTCGGCAGTGACCGGCGGCACCACGGTGCTATCCGACTGGATCAAGGTGCGCATCTCGACCATGCCGGGCGAGACCTTTGTCGACCGGATGATCGCGCTGATCGAAGGCGCCAAGCGCCAGAAAACGCCCAACGAGATCGCGCTCTCGATCTTGCTGTCCGGGCTGACGCTGATCTTCCTCATCGCCGTGGCGACGCTCTCGGGCCTCGCCGCCTATTCGGGCACCATCGTTGGCATCACCGTGCTCGCGGCCCTGCTGGTGACGCTGATCCCCACCACCATTGGCGGCCTGCTCTCGGCCATCGGCATTGCCGGCATGGATCGGCTCATCCGCTTCAACGTCATCGCCACCTCGGGCCGTGCAGTAGAGGCGGCGGGCGATGTCGATACGCTGCTGCTCGACAAGACCGGCACCATCACCTTCGGCAACCGCATGGCCACCGAGTTCTTGCCGGTGCCCGGCGTCACCGAGCAGGCGCTGGCCGAGGCGGCTCAGCTTGCCAGCCTTGCCGACGAGACGCCCGAGGGCCGCTCAATCGTCGCCCTTGCCAAGGCCGACTTCGGCCTCGCCGACAAGGACGTCGTCGCCCTGGGCGGGACGCCGATCCGGTTCACCGCCGAGACCCGCATCTCGGGCGTCGATCTCGGCGACCGCACCATCCGCAAGGGCGCGGTGGATGCGATCCTGCGCTTTGCCAACCTCACCGCCGCCTCGGCACCACAGGCTTTCACCGCCGCCGTCGAGGCCATCGCTCGCACTGGCGGTACGCCTCTTGCTGTCGCCAACGGTCATCAGTTGCTCGGCGTTGTGCATCTGAAGGACGTGGTGAAGCCCGGCATCAAGGAGCGCTTCGCGGCCTTGCGCGCCATGGGCATCAAGACGGTGATGGTCACCGGCGACAACCCGATCACCGCTGCGGCGATCGCCTCGGAGGCGGGGGTCGATACCTTCCTCGCCGAGGCGACGCCGGAGCAGAAGCTCGACTACATTCGCAACGAACAGAAGGGTGGCCGGCTGATCGCCATGTGCGGCGATGGCACCAACGACGCCCCGGCGCTCGCCCAGGCCGATGTCGGCGTCGCCATGCAGACTGGCACGCAGGCGGCCCGCGAGGCGGGCAACATGGTCGATCTCGACAGCAGTCCAACCAAGCTCATCGAGATCGTCGAGATCGGCAAGCAGATCCTGATGACGCGTGGCTCCCTCACCACCTTCTCGATCGCCAACGATGTGGCGAAGTACTTCGCCATCATCCCAGCGCTGTTCGTCGTGACCTACCCGCAGCTCAACGCGCTCAACATCATGGGCCTGAGCTCGCCCAGATCGGCGATCCTCTCGGCCATCATCTTCAACGCCCTGATCATCGTCGCGCTGATCCCGCTGGCGCTGCGTGGCGTCTCCTACAAGCCGGTCGGTGCCGCGGCGCTGCTGCGCCGGAACCTGCTGGTCTACGGGCTTGGCGGGCTGATCGTGCCGTTCCTCGGCATCAAACTGGTCGACATTCTCGTGTCGGCACTCCATCTGGTGTGAGGCAGAAAATGCTGCAGTTCATTCGTCCCGCAATCGTCATGACCGTGCTGTTTACGCTCCTTTGCGGCATCGCCTATCCGCTGGCGATGACCGGCATCGGCCAAGCCGCCTTCGCGGCCGCAGCCAATGGCAGCCTCATCACCCGCGACGGCGTGGTCGTTGGCTCCTCGCTGGTCGGCCAGAACTTCACCGACGCCAAGTACTTCTGGCCACGCCCCTCCGCTGCCGGTGCCGGCTATGATGGGCTTGCCTCGTCGGGCTCCAACCTCGGTCCCACCAGTCAGAAGCTTAGGGACCGGATCACCGAGACTGTCGCGAGGATTGAGGGCACCGGCGTCGTCGGCCCACTCCCCGGCGATGCGGGCACTGCCTCGGGTTCGGGACTCGATCCCGATATCTCTCCCGCCTATGCTCGGCTCCAGGTCGCGCGCGTCGCCGCGGCGCGTTCGCTCCCGGCGGACACCGTAGCCCAGTTGGTCGAGCAGCAGGTCGAAGCCCCTATGCTCGGCTTCATGGGCGAGGAAAGGGTCAACGTGCTGAAGCTCAACCTGGCGCTCGACGCGTTGGCCGCAGCCCCGGCGAGCTGATGTCTACCCCCGAGACCGAGCGGCGTCCGAACCCCGATGCGTTGCTGGCCCTTACGGCCGGCAGCGAGCGTGGCAAGCTGACCGTCTTCCTTGGTGCCGCGCCCGGTGTCGGCAAGACTTACTCCATGCTCAATCGTGCCCGGCGGCTGAAGACCGCCGGGATCGACATCGTGATCGGCCTCGTCGAGACGCATGGCCGCGCCGAGACGGCTGCGCTGCTCGAGGGCCTCGAAGTCCTGCCCCGCCGCAAGGTCGAGTATCGCGGGCATGTGCTCGAGGAGTTCGACATCGACGCGGGGCTCGCCCGCAAGCCGCAGATCCTCGTCGTCGACGAGATGGCGCACACCAATGCCGAGGGTAGTCGCCACCCCAAGCGCTACCAGGATATCGCCGAGCTGCTGCAGGCCGGCATCGATGTCTGGACCGCCCTCAACATCCAGCACCTCGAGAGCCTCTCCGATCTCGTCACGCGTATCACCGGCATCGAAGTGCGCGAGATCGTGCCCGACGTTGCACTGAAGAAGGCGGACGAAGTGATCCTCGTCGATCTGCCGCCGGCCGAGCTGATCGAACGGCTGAAGGAAGGCAAGGTCTACCTGCCTGAAAACGCCCAACGCGCTATCGAAGGTTTCTTCCGGCCGGCCAACCTCACCGCCCTGCGCGAGCTGGCGCTGCGCCGCACGGCCGACCGGGTCGACGACCAGATGGTCGATTTCCTGCGCCAGAATGCCATCGAGGGGCCATGGGCCACCGCCGAGCGGCTGCTGGTGCTGGTCGGCGGCGACGCGCTGTCGGAGCGTGTCGTCCGCACTGCAAGCCGGCTCGCCTCCGGCCTTAACGCGCCCTGGAGCGCGATCTCTCTGACGAGGCCCGATGCGGCACTCGATCTTGCCCAAGCCCAGCGTCTCGATGACACGATGCAGCTCGCCGAACGGCTGGGCGCCACGCTCTTGCGGGTTACGGCCGACGATTTCGTCACCGAGATCTTGCGCGTCGCGCGACGCGAGAACATCACCCAGATCGTCGTCGGCCGGCCGCGCCGCTCGCTGTTCCAGCGGCTGACGCGGCGCGCCCTGCCGGACGAACTGTTGCGCCGTTCCGGCGACATCAACGTCCACATTGTCTCGGGCGAAGAAGAGGATGAGGCAGCCGGCGATCTCGGCGGGTTCTCGTTCCGCAATCGCTCCAGCCGCCGCTGGGCCGAGACGCTGGCGTTGGCCGCTCTTGCCGTGATCGTCGCGACGCTGGTCGGCAAATCGCTCACCGCTTTCGTTCCGCTGCAGAACGTCTCGCTCCTCTACCTCGTGGCAGTGATCATCTGCGGCGTGCTGAACGGCCGCGTCTCGGCCATCGCTGCCGCCGCACTCTCCTCGCTTGCCTACAACTTCTTCTTCATCGAGCCGCTCTATACGTTCACCATCGCCCAGCCGCATGAGCTGTTCGGCCTCGTCGTGTTCCTTGCGGCCGCGATCCTCGCCGGCGAACTTGCCGGATGGATGCGTGAACAGACCGAGCGGGCGCGCCGCCAGGAACGGGCCACGCAGGCACTCAACGACTTCAGCCGCAAGCTATCCGGCTCCGCCCGGCTCGATACGGTCCTGGAAGCCACCGCCGCGCACCTCTACACCACCACCGGCATGGGCGCGGCGCTGCTGGTGCCGGAGGACGGCGAGCTGACCCTCGGCAGCATCTGGCCCCCGGACCTGGCGCTCGATCCCACCGACATGACCGCGGTCCGCTGGGCCTTCGACAAGCGCGAACCGGCCGGGCATTCGACCGGCACGCTGCCGCAGCTCGCCTGGCAGTTCCGCCCCGTCCTGCAGGGCCGCCTCGCCACCGGTGTGCTGGGCCTGTTGCGGGCCGATGGAGCGCTGCTGCCCCACGAGGAGCAGTTGGTGCGCGGCGTGCTGGAACAGACTGCGGTTGCCATCGATCGCGCCCGCCTCGCCCGGGAGAACGTCCGCACCGCCGCGCTCGAGGAAAGCGAAAGACTCAATACGGCGCTGTTCTCATCGCTGTCGCACGATCTCAAGACCCCGCTCGCGACGATTTCTGGTGCGGCCAGCAGCCTGCGCGAGCTCGGCGACAGGATGGAGCCCGCGACGCGGCAGGATTTGCTCGGTTCGATCGAGGAAGAAGCCTCGCGCCTCGGCCGCTTCGTCGCCAACCTCTTCGACATGACCCGCATCGAGGCCGGCACGCTGAAGCCCCGGCGCGACAGCATCGACGTCACCGACGCGGTGAACACGGCGGTCGATCGCGCGCGAAAACTCCATCCCGGCCACGATTTCGAGCTGAGCCTCGCATCCGACCTGCCGCCGGCACGTGGCGATGCCAATCTCCTCAGCCAGCTGCTCTTCAATCTCATCGACAATGCCTGCAAATATGGCGGAGAAGCACCAGTGGCGGTGTTCGCGCGGGGGGAAGGCGACGAGGTGACGATCTCGGTGACCGATCAAGGCAAGGGCATCCCGGAGGGTGAGCTCGAGCGCATCTTCGACAAGTTCTATCGGCGCACCAAGACCGACGGCCGCGCCGCCGGCACGGGCCTCGGGCTCTCGATCGCTCGCGGCTTCGTCGAGGCCATGGGAGGTACGCTCAAGGCCGAGAGCCCGGCAGTCAAGAAGCGCGGCACGCGCTTCACCATCCGGATTCCCGCCGACCGGGGAGCACGCGCGTGAGCGAAGGCCGCATCCTCATTGTCGACGACGAGCCGCAGATCCACCGGTTCCTCATGCCTGCGTTGACGGCCGCTGGCTATGATCCGATCGAGGCATTCACCGCAGCCGAGGCGGAACGGCTCACGGCGACCGCGGCGCCGGACCTGATGATCCTCGACCTGGGCCTGCCCGACAAGGACGGCAAGGACGTGATCCGGTCGTTGCGCGGCTGGTCGAAACTCCCCATCGTCGTGCTCTCCGCCCGCGACCGCGAGGCCGAAAAGATCGAGGCGCTCGATTTGGGTGCTGACGACTACGTCGAAAAGCCCTTCAGCATCGGCGAACTCCTCGCCCGCATCCGCACCGCCCTCCGCCGCCGCTCGCCTGGCACCGTGGCAGCAAGCCGCTACGACGGCGACGGCCTCAGCGTCGACTTCGCCCGTCGCCTGGTATCGCGCGATGGTGAGACGGTGCACCTGACACCTAAGGAATACGACCTCCTCACCCACATGGCCCGTCACGCCGGCCTGGTCCTGACCCACCGGCAGCTCCTCGCTACGGTCTGGGGTCCGGCGCATGTGGAAGACGTGCACTACCTGCGCGTCTTCATCGGCCAGTTGCGCACCAAGATCGAGCGCGACCCGACGCAACCCCGGCTGATCCGAACCGAGCCGGGCGTCGGCTATCGCTTTGCGGAAATACCGGCTGCCTAAGCTGGCCATCGCAACGAAAAACCCCGGCCTCTCGCGAGACCGGGGTTTGATTGGTCGGAGTAGAGTGATTCGAACACTCGACCCCCTGCTCCCGAAGCAGGTGCGCTACCAGGCTGCGCTATACTCCGTCAGATTGCCGTGGGGCCCATGCTGCCGAGACGCGGGAGTTTCGGCGGGCGGCCATCGGCTGCGGGCGCTTTATAGACTCGGTGCCTTGCGGGTTCAAGCGGCTAAACTGGGGGCTTGTTCGATTGGTTGCACCCCAATTGTGAACCGTGTAGGAACGCGCCCGTTGGGGCGTCGCCAAGTGGTAAGGCAGCGGTTTTTGGTACCGCCATTCCTAGGTTCGAATCCTAGCGCCCCAGCCAGACCCTCGTGCGCAAGAAACCAAGCGCGTCGGCGGGCCCCATTCAGCGACCTCTAACGACCTCGCCATCCTCCTTGGTGAACGGCCCGATATCGGGGTTTGGCAGGATGTCGAGGACGACCTCAGACGGACGGCAGAGCCGGACGCCCTTCGGGGTGACCACGAACGGCCGGTTGATGAGGATCGGGTGCGCCATCATGGCGTCGAGCAACTGCTCGTCGGTCAGCGCAGCGTCAGCCAATCCAAGGGCATCGTAGGGCGTGTCCTTCTGCCGGAGCGCCTGGCGTACTGACAAGCCCGCCTCGCGGATAAGCCAGATCAACTGCTCGCGGGTCGGCGGGGTGCGCAGGTACTCGATGATCTCGGGCTCCTCCCCGCTCTGCCGGATCATCTGAAGAGTGTTCCGGGACGTCCCGCAGTCGGGGTTGTGGTAGATGGTGACGGTCATGCTGTCGCCTCGGGTGCGGGTTGAAGCCATCTGGCGAGACCGACACCCAGCGCCGCACCGGCGAGTTGCGCCACGACGAACGCCGGCACGTCCACGAGGGCTATGCCGGAGAACGTGTCGGTGAATGCCCTCGCGAGGGTCACCGCCGGATTGGCGAAAGACGTCGACGAGGTGAACCAGTAGGCCGCACCGATGTAGAGCCCGACCAATGCGGGCACGGATGTCGGCTGTCGCTTCCCGGACAGGCAGATGACGAGCAGCAGCCCCGCCGTGGCCAAAACCTCGCCAAGCCACTGGCCTCCGCCTGTTCGCACATGCTGGGACAGCTGGGCTACGGGGAGGTCGAACATGAGGTGCGCCAGCGCAGTGCCGACCAGCGCCCCGGCGACCTGGGCGACGACATAGCCGGCGGCTACGGTCGGCTGGAGGTCGCGCTGCAGCGCCGCCGCGAGCGTGACGACGGGATTGAAATGCGCTCCGGAGATCGGGCGCAACACGCTGATCAACACCACCAGCGCCGCCGCTGTCGCCAGCGCGTTGGCGAGAAGGGCGAGGGCCGGGATGTCGGTCAGGCGCTCGGCCATGATGCCGGAGCCGACTACGGTGGCGAGGAGGATCGCGGATCCCAGGGTCTCGGCGGCGAAGCGCCGGGGAAGGTCAGTCATGCGGCCCCGGATGCCTTCGAGGTGCTACCGTCCATCGCTCCGATTCCCCGGAGTTTGCTTCCCAGCGCCATGCGGTCGATGCTTGCCAACGGCAGGTTGACGAAGGCCGCAACGCGGTTGCGCATGAAGCGGAGCGCGTCCTCGAAAGCACCTCGCTTGGCGAACTCCGGCCCGTCGACATCGGCGGGGTCTTCGATGCCCCAGTGGGCAGTCATTGGCTGGCCCGGCCAAACGGGACACGCCTCGCCGGCTGCGTTGTCGCAGACGGTGAACACGAAATCCATCTTCGGTGCGCCGGGTACCGCAAACTCGTCCCAGGCCTTGGAGCGAAGGCCCGCTGTCGAGATGCCGGCCTCGGTCAGAACCGAAAGGGTCATGGGGTGGACCTGGCCCTTGGGTGTGCTGCCAGCCGAGTAGGCGTGAAAGCGGTCACCGGCCACGTGGTTGAGCACGGCCTCGCCAAGGATGGACCTCGCGGAGTTGCCGGTGCAGAGGAAGAGGACGTTGTAGACGCGATCAGCAGGCATTCTTTCCAGCTCCGGGTGTGCAGCAGGGGGTGAACTCGGCGACGAGCGGTTCGCAAAGCTCGGGACGCCCGCCGCAGCAATCACTGACAAGGAAGCTCGCAACCTCCCTCACGCGGTCCATTTCAGCGCGGTAGATGATCGACCGGCTGTGTCGCTCCGCCGAGACAAGTCCGGCCCGGGCAAGCACTGCGAGATGGGTGGACATTGTGTTCTGCGGGACATCGAGCAGCCGCGCCACCTCTCCGGCGGGGAGGCCGTGTGGCTCGTGGCCAACGATCAGGCGAAAGGCGTCAAGCCGGGTGGCCTGGGCGAGCGCAGCGAAGACGTCGACGGCGTGGGTATTTTCCATGCATCGAGGATTATCGATATGACGATTGCCCGGCAAGTGAACCTTTTATGACGGTATTTCGGCAATCGTCGAAATAGACTTGACACATCGCGCACGCCGCATATGCTATTTCCATGAACATCGAAACAGCAGCATCGCAGCTTGAGGCGCTCGGCAACGCCACGCGGCTGAACATCTACCGGACTTTGGTGCGAGCCGGGGGCAACGGGTTGCCGGTTGGCAAGCTCCAGCTCAAGCTCGATATCGCCGCCTCCACGCTCTCGCACCACGTCAAGAAGCTGGTTGAAGTGAACCTGGTCAGCCAGGAGCGTCAGGCGACCACGCTGATCTGCCGGGCCAACTACACGAGCATGAATGGCCTGATCGGCTACCTGTCGGACGAGTGCTGCGCCGACGAGGCAAGCTGCGCCTCGACCGCCGAACAGACAGCGGCATGACGTCCTCTTTTTACTCCATTGTTCCAACCTTCTGGAAGGATCGAAATATGGTCAACTCACATCTCCCCATCGCTGTCATCGGCGCCGGACCGGTCGGATTGGCAGCTGCGTCGCAAATCATCAGCCGCGGCCTCAAGCCCATCATCTTCGAGCGTGGCTCGTCGGTAGGCGCATCGCTGCTGGAGTGGTCTCACGTGCGGGTGTTTTCTCCGTGGGAGTACAATATGGACGCGGCCGCCAAAGCCCTCCTCTCGGAGACACATTGGGATGAGCCGGACGCCACCGAATTGCCGACGGGCGGCGAGATCGTGGAGAGGTACCTGCGGCCGCTATCTGAACTGCCGTCCATCGGAACGGCCTTGCGGTTGGGCGCGACCGTCACCGCGATCACGCGACAGGGTCTGGACAAGCTCTCCAACCTTCGTCGCGATACCACGCCATTCGAGATCCGATGGATCGATGCCGACGGCTGCGAAAGGTCCACGCTGGCGCGAGCGGTGATCGATGCGTCGGGTACGTGGACCAGGCCAAACCCCATGGGCGTCGATGGACTGCCTGTTCCCGGCGAGAGGGCGCTGTCCGACCTCGTGTCCTACGGCATCCCCGACGTTGCGGGGTCGGACCGGGCCGCTTACGCCGGCCGCACGATCCTTGTCGTCGGCAGCGGTCACTCGGCGATCAATGCGGCCCTCGCGCTTGTCGCCCTGCAGGAACACGTCCCGGATACCAAAATCCTCTGGGCGCTTCGTCGCGACAACCGGCTCGACAAACTCCTGGGGGGTGGCCTGAACGATCAGTTGCCGGAGCGCGGGGCTCTCGGCCTCGCGGCCAAGAAGGCCATCGACGCCGGACGGCTCCAGATTCTTGCGCCGTTCGCCGCGACCAGCCTCCAGCGGTCCGACAAGGGCGTCACAGTCAGCGGCACTGTGGGACACGCGCCAATCACGCTCGAGGTGAACCGCGTCGTCGTCGCGACAGGGTTCAGGCCCGACCTGCAGATGCTGGCAGAGCTCCGTGTCGGCATTGATCCAGCCACGGAAGCGCCACCGGCCCTGTCGCCCCTGATCGATCCGAACTTCCACTCGTGCGGAACGGTACCGCCTCACGGGGTGCAAGAACTCAGCCATCCCGAAGCGGGGTTCTATATCGTGGGAGCCAAGTCCTACGGCCGCGCCCCGACCTTCCTGATGGCGACCGGCTACGAGCAGGCTCGCTCGGTGGTCGCCGAGATCGCCGGGGACCATGTCGCCGCGCGGCAGGTCCACCTGGTGCTGCCCGAGACGGGTGTGTGCAGTGTCACCCCGGCAGCGTCCGGCGGATCAAGCTGCTGCGGCGGGCCTGCCCTGGACGCCACCTCGTGTTGCGTCGCGGACGAGACCGCAAAGGCCGAAGGAGAAGCCGGTTGCGGGTGCGGTTCTTCGTCGGTCGCACGACCGGCGCTCGTCGAACTCGCGTAGGCATGATGACCGCAGCCACCAACCGAATGGCATCGATCGTATGGGCACTCGGGCTCACCCAGATCATCGGCTACGGCACGCTCTACTACAGTTTCGGAACGCTGGCCCCATCTATGGCGGCGGAATTCGGATGGTCAGAGGAGTGGGTGTTCGGCCTGCTGTCGGCGTCGCTGCTGGTCGGCGGGCTCGTGGCGCCCCTGTCGGGTCGCCTCGCAGACAAGTATGGGGCAGCCCAATTGATGACATCAGGCTCCGTGGCGGCCGCCCTGGCGCTTACGCTCTGCGCCATCGCGCCCAACGGCATCGTGTTCGCTGCCGGGCTGGCGGCGATGGAGGTCGCCTCGGCCTTCGTCCTCTACGCGACGGCGTTCACCGCCCTTGCCCAGGCATCGCCCACCGGGGCGCGGCGAAGTATCACCCACCTGACCCTCATCGCGGGCTTTGCCTCGACGATTTTCTGGCCGATCACCGCGGCGCTGCATGAGGTGTTTTCGTGGCGGGAGGTCTACCTGATCTACGCCGCGGTGAACCTGCTGGTCTGCGTGCCGGTTCACTTCTGGCTTGCCAGAGGGCATCGCCTGAGCGCGGGGGAGCGTCGCGAGACACCTGCCACGGCTGCGCTGGTGCCGGCCGAAAAGCAGCGCCTGGCATTGGTGCTGATGCTCGCGGGGTTCGCGCTGGTCGGCTTCGTGTCGTCCGCAGTGACCGTCCACATGGTGCCCATGCTGTCAGACCTTGGGGCCGGGGAGGCGGCGGTGATCGCGACCATGCTCTTCGGTCCCTCGCAGGTGCTGAGCCGGTTGATCAACATGCAGTTCGGACGGGGGCTGTCGCAGCCGGTGCTGGCGATCATCGCCGCGCTGGTCCTCCCGGCGGGCCTCGCGGTCCTGCTGCTGACGACCCCGTGGGTGCCCGGCGCGGCGGCCTTCGCGGTGCTGTTCGGTCTGGGCAACGGGCTCTACAGCATTGTCTCGGGCACCCTGCCGCTCGTGCTGTTCGGCTCGGCGGGCTATGGGCGGCGGCTGGGCATGATCAGCTCGTCGAGGCTGCTCGCCTCGGCCGCAGCGCCGTTCGCGTTCTCGCTCGTCGCGGGCGCGGCCACGACCGCGGCAAGCGTCGCCTTCTCGGCTGCGATAGGCGTAATCGCCGTCGCCGTCTTCGTTGCTTTGCGACTCGCAGCCGGAGAGCCCTCGACGGAAGAGCGGGAGCCGGTGCCGGCGGCTCCCCGCTAGGTCGGGGGTCAACAGATGCGGCCCTGGCCGAGCGCGGTGGCCCCGAGCCTGACGCCGTCACGCTCGAGACGTTCGGCAGGGTCATTCCCGAGGCGTGATCAGCAGCGAGGCGCACCCACCATGGACAGCGGCCACCGGGCTTTAGGCCGGCCCGGCTTCCGGTAGGCCGCCGGCGGTGTCGTCGTCATCGGGGCCGGCGGCGTAGGCGGCTGAGAGCTGGCGGTAGTATTTCGAGTTGAAGGCGATGATCGTCACCACGACGCCGAGGAGGCCGGCGAGGGTGAAGACGAGAGCGATGCCGCGTTCCGGCCCGGTGCCGAACCAGCTGCCGATCAGGTCGGCGCCGGCGCCATCGGTCATCAGCGGGATGAAGAAGAACTGCGTCAGCGGCCCGATCAGGAAGGCGGTGAGCGGCGATGCCGCGAGTTCGACCGACTGCGCGAAGCCGAACACCCGGCCCTGGCGCTCCACCGGCACGACCTTCTGCAGCGTCGTGTGCTCCGCCGCCTCGGCATAGGGGCTGAGCAGCATCCAGATGAACATGCCGGCGCCGAGCAGCCAGATCGAAGACTGGAGGGTGAACACACTGCACGCCGCCCAGGTGATGACGTTGACCAAGAGGAGCGTGCGCAGCGGCTGCTTGCCCAGACCGGTCCTCGCGATGACGATGCCGCTGATGATGAAGGCGGTGGAGAGCACGCCGAACAGCAGACCCCACGTCTCGACCGAGACCAGCGACAGCCCGTAGGCATCGAGCAGGGCCATGAAGATGCCAGCGAGGAAATTGTTGAAGCAGGCAAACAGGATCAGCGCGAACAGCCCTGGCACCGCGGCGATCACCCGGATGGTGCCGCGGATATCGACACGCTTGGGTTCGGCCGGCTCGCCGGCCACGGGCTCCACTCGTTTTTCGTCAATGCTGACGAAGGTCAGGTGGGCATAGGCCAACACCGTGAGCGCCAGGGCGAGGACCAGCACCGCCAGCATGCCGCCCCAGGCGACGAGGAAGCCTGATATTACCGAGGTGGTGAGAAAGCCGATGCCGCTCACCATGCCGACGAGGCCGTTGGCCTTGTCACGCCGGTCCTCGGGGATGAGGATCGTCACCAGCGTTGGCAACGCGATACTGCGGATATTGCCGGCGATGACGCCCAACATGATCAGCGCCACGAATACCCATAGCTGCCAGCCGTAGGGGTCGGTGAACGCCTCCTGCGGTACCAACAGCAGCAGCGCCAGCGACACTGCATAAAAGACCAGCGAGACGACGCTCGAGCCGAGCATCGCCAGCTTCTTGGGATTGTGGTCGACGATGCTGCCGAACCAGAAGCCGAACCCCGCCGTCAGCACCAGGTAGACGCCGGCGATCATGCCGGTGGCGAACACCGACTTGGTTTCGAGAAAGACCCAGAAGGTCAGCGCGAACCAGACGGTGAAGTTGGTGATGTTGGCAACGAGGTTGTTGCCGAGGATCTGGTGGAAGGGGTTCATCGTCGTAACCTGAGCGGTGAATCTGTCGACAGAGATGGAGCCTCGGGCCCCATGATGCAACGTCGATCGGTTCGTAACGGCCGCCGGTAACCCGCCATTAAGGGTAACCGCACTGGTCCTGCGCATATTTACCAAGCGGTATCCAAGCGCGCCCTAGCGTTCTGTCACTTAGGTCAAGGCTCGCGTCCGCGCGGGCCTCTCGATGGGGGCATTGAGGGATGGTTAGCTGCTTTGGCAGGCGTTTGCGGTATGGGCTGTTGGCCGCGGCGCTCGTGGCGCTGCCGTTGAGCGGCTGCAGTTCGGCCGGCCTCAGCACCTTCGGCAGCAACAAGCTGGCGGTCGCCGAGATCTCCAATATCGAGACCTATACGGCCGATGGCGCGCTGCGCGAGGCCAAGGCCCATTTCCGCAACAGCAATTTCGGCTACTCGGCTGCGTTCTACAAGCGGGCCGTGGAGCTGACGCCGAACAATGCCGAGGGCTATGTCGGGCTCAGCGCGTCGTATGACCGGCTCGGCCGCTTCGACCTGTCCGACCGGGTCTATGCCTCGCTCTACCAGATGTCGGGCGGCACGGCGCAGTACTTCAACAATGTGGGCTATTCCTACATGCTGCGCGGCAACCTCAGCGAGGCGATGAAGAACTTCCGCAAGGCGCAGAAGCTCGACCCGGACAATCTGGTGGTTGCCAACAACATCCAGATCCTGTCGCGGGCAGCGGCCGAGAGCCGCGCCTAAGGCGATCGAGCGTTTGAAACACTGACGGAGTGTCCTGCTTTCGCGGGAACAACGGCGGTGGAGGGCGTCTATTCCGCCGGTGCAGCGGGGGATGTGACGATCGCGCCGTCCTTGCCCAGGCCCTTGGTCGAGTACATCGAGCGCTTGCTGGGATTGGTGGTCTGCTGCGCGAGGTTCGCTTTCACCGCATCGCCGGCGCTGTAGCCCACCCGGTCGGTGCGCTGCATGTAATCGTAGGTGCAGCCGCCCAGCGCGGCGAGGAGCGCAATCGCGGCGGCGGTACGCATGGCGTGCCCGTTCAAGTGCCGCTCCCCAGGTCGATGATGTATCCATAGGGGCCCGCGACGCCGTCGCCGGTCTGGAAGTTCTTCAGCATCTTGGGCGTCACTTCCATCTTCCCGAGGGCGAAGAACTCGAGGTCGTTGGCCGGCTGCGTCGCGTCGAGCGGGGTTGCAACGACCTGGCCGGGCGTAGTCGGCTGCACCAGGCGCGGCGTGACGATCACCACCATTTCGGTGTCGTGCTTCTGGAAGCTCGAGGACTTGAACAGCGAGCCGAGGATCGGCACGTCACCCAGCCACGGCAGCTGGTTCTGGTTGAGTTCGGTATTGGCCTGCAACAGGCCCGCGACCGAAAAGCTCTGGCCGTCGCGCAGCTCCACCGTTGCGTCGAGGTTGCGGGTGTTGAACACCGGGTCGCCGGACGAGGTGAAGCCGTTGATGCCGCTGACTTCAGGCGTCAGGTGGATCTGGATGCGGTCGTCATCGAGCACCGTGGGCTGGAACACCAGCCGCACACCGAAGTCGCGATAGCTGAGCGCGGCATTGCCGCTCTCGTCCACCACCCGGATCGGCACCTGGCCGCCGGCGAGGAAGCTGGCACTCACGCCCGAGAGGGTCGTCAGGTTCGGCTCTGCCAGCGTGCGCACCAGCGCCTTGCCCTCGAGCGCATTGATGGTCGCCGTCAGGTTGATGCCGCCCGAGGCAATGATGCTGGTGACGAAGGAGGCGAAGGAACTGCTCACCGGATTGGCCGGGCCGCCGCCGATGGTGGCGTCGACGCCCCCGACATTGCCGCCCCACTGGATGCCGAGTTCACGGCCGGCGTCGCGCTGCGCTTCGAGGATGCGGACCTCGAGATTCACCTGCTGGCCGCCGCTCAGCGTCATGGTGTTGATCACCGCCGGGCTGCCGTACTGCGCGACGATATCGAGCACCTTCTGCATGGTGACCGAGTCGGTGACCGTGCCGCCGAGACGCACGCGGCCATTGACGCTGCTGACCTTGACGTTGGAGTTCGGCAGCGCCGAGTGGATCGAGCGCGCGATGTCGGCGGTATCGACACCGACTTCCACCGCCAGCAGCCCGACCGGGGCGCCTTCGGCGGAGAACAGGTTCACCGTGGTGGTGCCAAAGCCCTTGCCGACCAGATAGAGCGACTTGTCGGTGATCGGCTGTGCGTCGGCGATCAGCGGGTCGGCCGAGACGATCTTGAACACCGGATCGGAGATGGTGACGGTCACCGCCTGCGACACCGGCAGCTTGATCCGCATCACCGATGTGGTCTTGAGATCGTAATTGACGGTCTGCGCCAGCGCCGGGGCCAAACCCCCGACCAACAGCGCGCCGACCAGCATCGCCAGTCGCAGCGCCCACCTAAGTCCCTGGGACAGCAGCGTTCTGCCGTTGTCCCGGTTTCTGTTCAGTTCGTGCATCGTGCTAACGTTCTCAAGCAACCCGGCAAGTTCTAGCAAAGCCGGGTCAACGGCGATTTAACGGCGGTACGGTTTGGCACCTTCATAGGGGCGCCCAAACCGGTCATTTGGCCCAGAACGGGCTCGACATGCGGATCGCCTGGTTGGTGCTCCGCTCGGCGGCGGGAACCGCTTCGGCGGCATCGACGATCGGCCGCAACACCAGCGACAGCTTGCCCGCGCCGGTGGCATTGATGATCACCTCGGCCTGCGCGCTATCGAGCTGCAATGTCGCGGTCGCCTCGTTGGCGAAGATCTCGGCGCGCGGGTTCTCGGGATCGGCCGGCGCACCGGTGGTGCCCGTCTCGCCGAGCCGGGTGTTGATCGCCAGCACCCGCACGTTGCGCAGGATCGTGTCCGAGACCTGGCCGAGTTCGCTGCTGCGCGTCAGCACCACGTCGACCCGGTCATTGGGGACGATGAAGCCGCCCGAGGCGGAAGACGCAGAAATCACCACCGAGACGCCACGCGTACCGCTGTCGAGCACGGCGGAGAGATAGCCGTCGCCGGGCTGGGCCAGCTTGTCGGCGCGGATCGGCTCGCCGGGGAAGAACTCGAAACGCGCCACCGCGCCGTTCATCTGGGTCATCGCATCGGGCATCGCCGCCGCGGTGATGTACTCGGTACGGACCGCGCCCTCGGGCCAATCGATCCACTCGACCGATTCCGGCGTCAGCCGCTGGCCGAGGCCGATGCCGGTCTTGGCGGCGAGGACCTGCAGCCGCGGCTCCTGCACGACTTCGGTCACCGGCTGGACGACGGTCTGTGTCACCGGCTGGCTCGACTGCGTGGTGAGGTAGGCGGCCAGCCCGCCGGCAATCAGCGCCACGGCGAGCAGCGCAATGCGGGAGGGCGGGATCTTCCAGCGCCAGCCGAGATTCTGCGGCGGCGGGGCGGATTGGCGACGGTCGCCACCCTTGCGGCGATCGGTATTGGTGACCACCGTCTGCAGCGCCTCGGAGCGCCACGCATCGAGGTTGCGGCGTTCCGTCTGGGTCGGCGGCGGTGTCCAGGTAACTTCGGCCAGCACTTTGTCCAGCACCTGTGGGTCGGCCTTGAGTGCCGCGGTTCGCGGCAGTTCAGGGCGGAGGGCCTCTTTGACTTCGCTGTCATCCTTGAGAGCGACCGTTTGTGTACGCCGGAGCACGAATTCCTCGCTGTGCGGCCAGAAGAGCTGCCGGCATTCGGCCGACCCGTAGTTGTCTACGCGAAAAGGCTCACGGCTTCGTTCCAAAGACCGGTGACTTTGAACGACAGGGTTAAGCTTGGGCTAACCAAGAGCCGGCTGGGCTAGCGGCAGCCGGACTGTCGCCTGCAATCCGCCCTCTGCGGCGCGCGAAAACTGCACGGTGCCGGAGTTCAGTGCGACCACTTCGAGCGCGATGGCGAGCCCGAGGCCGGAGCCGCGCCGGCTCTCGTCATGGCGCTGGCCGCGCACGCCGAGTTGGGCGATCTGATCCTCGGGGAGTCCGGGCCCATCATCGGCAATCGTGAGGTCCGCGAACTCGCCATCGGACCGGGTTTCGACCCGCACCAGCGACTTGCCCCACTTGGCGGCGTTCTCGAGGATCACGCCGACCAGCTCGAGGAGGTCATGGCGGTCGATATCGACCTTGAGGTCCGGCGCCAGGGCGAGCTGCCAGTCGAGCACTTCGCCCTCATGCGTGCGGCCAAGCACGGCCACGGTGCGGGTGACGGCCTCGTTCAGCGAGGCGCTGAGCTGGTGTGCCCGGGTGCGCATTCTCAGCCGGGACAGCCGCAACTGGTACTCGACCCGGTCGTCCATCTCGCCGACGATCTCATCCACCTGCGCCCCCGCCTCGGCGTGACCGGTGCTTTGCATATCGGCGGCGAGATTGCGCAGCACCGAGAGCGGCGTCTTCAATCCATGCGCCAGATCGGCGGCGCGGGCTCGGGCGAAGTCCATCGATTTGCGCTGCTGCGCCAACAGTTCGTTGACCTCACCGACCAGCGGCAGCACTTCGGCCGGGTAGCGGGCAGGCAGCGTCTGGGTCTCGCCGCGGCGCACCGCGCCGATGCCTTCGCGCAGACTCTCAAGCGGCTTCAAGCCGAGCTGAACCTGCAGCCACGCCGCGAGGATCAGCGCCACGCCGAGCACCGCCAGCGCCCGCATCAGGTCACCGCCGAAGCGGCGGATCGACTCGTCGAGCACCGCCCGGTCTTCGGCCAGCGTGACCCGGAACAGCTTGGGGCCGGCATCGGACGCAAAGCTGACCTCGCGCACCATGCCGGAAAGCGACTGGTCACTCGGTCCAGCCAGCGTGCCGAAGCGCTCGGCGCCACCCGGCGCGGTAGCTCCGCTGGTATCGAGCACGTGGTCCCACAGCGAGCGCGAGCGCCACGTCTCGCCCGAGGCAATCGCCTCGACCTGCCAGTAGACGCCCGAGAATGGTGTGCCGTAGCGTGGGTCGGGCAGCGCGTCGGCGGGGACCGGGTCCGCGGCAGCTGGGTCGATCTGTGCCACCAGCCGGTTGAGGCTGGCGGTGAGCCCGTCGCGCATCGAGCGCTCGACATTGGCGGTGAACATCCAGCCGATGCCCAGCCCGGCGATCACCAGCGCCAGGACGATCCACAATGCCGCGCCGCCGAGCAGCCTCAGGCGCAGCGAGCGGGGGTTCATTCCTCAAGCGCCCCCAGATAGTAGCCGAAGCCTCGTCGGGTCTTGATGATATCGCTGCCGAGCCGCCGCCGCACCCGGCCGACCAGCACTTCGATCGAGTTGGATTCGCGTTCGAAGTCCTGCGCGTAGAGATGCTCGGTGATCTCCATCTGCGACACCACGCGGCCGCGCTGGTGCGCCAGGTATGCGAACAGCCGGTATTCCTGCGGGCTGAGGCTGATCGGGATGCCGTCCCGGGTCACCTGCATGGTCCGGGTATCGAGCACCAGGTCCTCGATCTCGACGCGCGAAGAGGCAAAGCCGCCGGAGCGGCGGACGATGGCGCGGATGCGGGCCACCACCTCTTCGACGCGGAACGGTTTCACCACATAATCGTCGGCGCCGGCCTCGATGCCTTCCACCCGCTCTTCCCAGTGGCCGCGGGCGGTGAGGATCAGCACCGGTCCGGTACGGCCGGCCTTGCGCCAGCGCTTCAGGATGGTGAGGCCGTCGAGCGTCGGCAACCCGAGGTCGAGGACGATGGCGTCGAATTCTTCGGTGTCGCCGCGGTACCAGATCTCTTCGCCGTCGGTTTCGATCTCAGCAACGAAACCGGCCGCCTGCAAGGCGGCGGCGAGAGCTTCGGCGATCCGTCGATCGTCTTCGGCGACCAGAACCCGCATGTGATGCTCAGTTCGTCTCCACGGGCAACCCGGAGCGAGCATAGAAGTAGAGTTCGCTCACGTCACCAGCCTTGCCCAGGACCTTGATCTCATAGAGCAGGATATCCTGCACCGAGACCAGCTGCGCGTCGATGATCTCGCCATCAGTCAACAGCCTCGCACGCAGCATGATGTCCTCGAGCGGCAGCGCCCGGTGGTTGCGCACCGCTTCGAGCGCCGAGTCCTGACCCAGCGGCGTCGCGCCGGATCCAAGCGACAGATCGAGCCCGCCTTCGCCGGAACCGCCGAGATCGAGGTCGAGGCCCAGCCCGCCTTCACCGCCCAGGTCCACATCGACATCGAGCCCGCTATCGCCGCCGACATCCACGTCGACACTCCCGAGGCCGCCCAGATCGAGGCCGAGCCCCTGCGCCATGGCGGCGGGGCTGAACAGCAGGCCGGCGGCACATACCAGTGCCAGCAGCAGCCGATGATTCGGTCGGATGGGGAGCATGGGCGACAGAATAGCTTCGCGACCCTGACCGTTGCCTGACAACGATCTCATCCGGGTGTCAGGCCGAATCCCCCAGACTCCGACTCGCACTAACGGCAAAGGAGCCATCATCGTGAAAACTCAAACCCTCGCCGCAGCGCTTGTCTGCCTCTGCATCCTCTCCACGCCCAGTCTGGCGCTCGATCTCAGCGTAGGCGCTTCGCTCGGCGGCGACGTTTCGGCCGGCGAAGGCACCGGCCTGTCGCTCGGCCTCGGCGCCGACGCCAATGTCGGCATCAATGCCGTCAATTCTACCGATAGCACGGCAGGGGGCCTCACCGCCAACGCCTCGGCGGCTGCGTCCTTAACATCCGATGACGAGCTCAGGGTGGTGATCGGACTGATCGAAACCAGCAACTGGACCGATCTCAGCCTCTCCGGCCTCACCGACGTCAACGCTACCGCCTATGACGTGAGCGGCTGGATCAACGCCGACAACGCGGCGGCGCTCGACCTGGCGCTGACCGACAACGCCGGCGAGATCGAAGATCTGCAGGCCGCCGTTTCGGGCAATGTCGCGCTCGATGCCTGGCTCGAGGCCAACAATGCCGAGGCCGAGGACGTCATCGCTATCGGCGTTGCGGCCGACGGTTCGCTGGCTGTGTTCACCAACTAGACCCTGTCCCTGCCCCGAATGGGGCGGTTCGAGAGGACCGCGTCGTTTGTGCAGGCGACCAAATCAACAAAAAGGGCCGGTCCTTCGACCGGCCCTTCGCAATTCGTAGCAAGGCAATCAGGCCTGCTTGGGCAGCAGCTTCCAGACGCCGACGACGCTGAGCGCCGCAAAGGCCATCTTCAGCAGGTCCCAGACGATGAACGGCGCCACGGCCCCGTTCCAGGCCGTGCCGATCAGGTTGGTCGCATCGAGCCAGGTCGGCAGCGCCGCACCGGACTGGACGATGACATTGGCGACAACCAGCAGCCAGGTGAAGCCGAAGGCGAACAGCACTGCGTCGCCAAGGACCATGGCGCCAAACAGCAGCACGATGCGGCCCGAAGCGCCGAGATCCGCCGCGCGGCCGATGATGTAGGCCATCGGCAGGTAGCCGAGGATGAAGCCGAAGGACGGGCGCATGACGTAGTCGAGGCCGCCGCCGGTGGCAAAGACCGGCAGGCCCGAGAGGCCCTGGACGATGTAGAGGGCCACGGTGGCAACCCCGATGCGCCAGCCGAAACCGGCGGCAAGCGCCGCGACCGCGAGAGTCTGGAGCGTCACCGGGATCGGCATGACCGGCACGCTGATCTTGGCCGAGAGCGCCAGCACCAGCGACCCGAGCACCACGGTGACCAGATTTGCCGCGAGGCGGGCCGACTGCGACTTGGGCGAGAGCACGCCGAGAACGGTGTTCGGCGTGGTGAGCGTCAAGGCCATTGCCAATCCTTCATCCTGAGGAGCATTTCTAGCCCGATTTCTAGTCGCTCGCTTGGGAGAGCGCAATGGCTGCCCCACCCCCCGCACTGCAGTTCAACACCGCGTTCGACCCGGAAACCGGGCGTGCGGTGCCGATGGCTCCGGGTCTCGCTCGCATCACGGCACCCAATGCCGGGCCCTATACGTTCAAGGGCACCAACAGCTTCCTGGTCGGTACCGACAGCGTCGCGGTGATCGATCCCGGCCCCGACGACAAGGCGCATCTCGAGGCGCTGTTGCGAGCGATCGGCGAGCGCAAGGTCGAGGCGATCGTCCTCACGCACACCCACCGCGACCATTCGGCGCTGGTGCCCAAGCTCAAGGCGGCGACCGGCGCGCCGGTGTGGTTCGGCGGCAGGCACCGGCTGAGTCGCGCGCCGCGGCTGTTCGAGATCAACGCTGTGGGTCGCGAAAGCGACTGGGCACTGGAGCCCGACCGGGTGCTGCGGGATGGCGACCAGCTCAATCTCGGCGGCGTCGCGCTCGAGGTGATCGCGACCCCCGGCCATTGCGCCAACCACCTGGCCTTCGGCCTCGCCGGTACGCCGTGGCTGCTGACCGGCGATCACATCATGGGCTGGAACTCGACGCTGGTCTCGGTGCCGGACGGCTCGATGGCCGATTACCTGCACGCGCTCGAACGGGTGGTCGGGCTCGGCTACGCCCACTACGTGCCGGCGCATGGCGGGGTGATCGAGGACGGTCCGGCCTATGCCAGGGCATTGCTGGCACATCGGCAGGAGCGCAACCGGCAGGTGCTCGCCGCGGTCGAGGGCGGAGCGCGCAAGGTGAGCGAGTTGCTGGCCCCGATCTATCCCAAGCTGCCGCTGCCGCTGCGCGGAGCGGCGTTGATGACGCTGAAGGCGCATGTCGAATACCTGGCCGACCGCGGGCTGATCGGCGCGACTTACGGCGTATTCGGCACGACGATCTTTCCGTCGCGGACCTGAGCGGTCTACTCCGGTTCCCCGCCGGCGGGCGGCGGCGGGGAGGCTTCGACATCCGGCGCCGTCGCGGCCTGCGGGGCATCGCGCAGCGTCAGGGTGATCTTCTCGTCGAGCGCGAGCAAGAATTCCTCGATCCGCTTGCCGTTCTCGCCGAAATCGTGGAAGCCGCTGAGCGGCACCGAGCGCATGTCGATGGTCGAACCCTGCGCCGTGCCGGTCACCCGGATCGCCACCTCGTCGCGCCAGCCGAACAGCGTCACCGCGATAGCGTTGATCTGGCCGATGTCGAGCGCGGTCGGTGGCGCGCGCCGGGTCCGCACGTCCCAGCCACGCGCCTCGACGAGGTCGTCGACGATGGTGAACATCTCGGTGGCTTCGATCGGGTAGGTGCGGGTCTGCACGTTGGGGAAGGTCGTGGCGATCAGCTCGCGCAGCGGTGTGCTGGTCGGCGCGACGCGCACCGGCGAGACCAGCGGCAACGGGTCGGTGACATCGGTGGTCACCTCGTTGACCATCGGAAAGCGCGTCGCCTCGTAGCCGAGATAGGCGAAGGGGAGGAGGCAGAGGATGCCGAAGAACAGGCCCCAGCCGCCCTTGCTCCAGCCCCGGTCGCCAGTGAGCCACAGCCGCCCGAACGCGCCGAGCGCGAGGAACACCGCCAGCGCCGCGACAGCGGCCGCCACCGCCTCGATGACGGCGAAGTCGGCACTGCTGATCAGCTGCTCACGGTGCAGCAGTATCGGGATGATGGTGAGCGGCAGCGCCAGGCTGCCGAAGCGCCGGGCCCAGATCGCCCATTTCGAGGTGCGGATGAGTATGCGCATCGTGCCGGCCGGAAATGCAGTTGAGCTAAGGGATAAGCACGGCAGGCCGCTTCATGCAAAGCCTCGCCGAATAAAGCTGTTAGGAGCCAGGCTGCGGTGGCCCGCACATCGCCTTGATCGCCGCCCATTCGTCGGGGCTGAACACCTGCCGGCCGGCCGGCGGCTGCGGCATCGCCTCCAGCGCGGCGTGCCGTTCGGCCGTCAGCGGGTGCGAGCTGAAGACGCTCAGCACGCGGCCGGTATCGTCGTCGGCGGCCACCCGTTCGAGCAGTGTCGCCAGCGCCGTCGGGTCGAACCCCAGCCGCTCGCCCGTCGCCCCGGCAAATGCATCGGCCTGCCGTTCCGCGTCGCGCGAGAACCGTGTGTCGATCAGCGCCGCGCCGAGACCGCCGGCGACCGAGAGCCCGGTCATGTCGCCGAGCACGAAGCCGACCAGCAGGCCGGTGGCGGAACTGGCGATCAGGCCTTCGAGGCCGTGCCGGTGGAGCACATGGCCGAGTTCATGCGCCATCACCCCGGCGAACTCGTCGGGGCTTTGCGTCTCCGCCAGGAGCGCCGAGAAATAGTAGCTGTGCCCGCCCGGTAGCGCGAAGGCGTTGGGGATTGCCGATCGCACCACCTTGATGTCGGGGGTGAACGGCGAGCCGGTGCCGGCCAGCACATCCCTCGCAAAGCTGTCGATGGCGCGGTTGGCGAGGCTGCCCGGATCGGCATCGCAGAGCTGCACCGAGCCGCTCTCGCTCACCAGCGAGTTGATCTGCTCGAGCGCCGTTTCGCCCAGTTGCGCCTCCCAGGCGGGCGGCACCAGTGGCACGATCCGGCTCGCCAGCAACGGCACGCCGACCACATAGGCGACGATGACGGACAGCAGCGCCCCGGTGGCGATGCCGATGATCTTCAGCTGTGCGCCGGTCTCGCCGCGCTGCTGCCGCTTCAGCGCCGGCAGCAATTGCCGCGTCGCGTCGATCCAGCCTTTGCCGGTGAGGCGCAGGCGCGCCCCATAGGGCCGTCCGGTGGCGCCAAGCCGCAGCTCGCCTTTGCGCGACGGCACTTCGAAGATGTCGTCGACCGACCAGCGGTCGATCTCGTCGAGTGTATCGATGTCGGCGATGATCATTTCGGGCGGCTCGGGCGCCCGGGTTATGGCGAAGGTGACGACACGCGTCGCGGCGACCAGGCCATCGTGATAGGTGGCAATGGGCTCCATCAGAACGACCCCACATTGAGCGCATCGGCCAGGCCTTCGCCGACCAGCGCCTTGTCCTCGTCGATGGCGCGGATCGCGGCGAGGCTCTCGACATTGCTGAGCGTGGCGCGTGATGCCACGGCCTTCCAGTAGCCGAAATCGAGGATCGTCTCGGCGAGGAGGCTGAAGCTGGCAAAGCCCACGAGATAGCCGCCGATCACCAGCGTCGCCCCGGCCCAGCCCGACATTGCCAGCTGGCGGAAGTCGCCCACCGGATCGATCTGGTGGGTGAGGTAAAGCTGCATGAACAGCATCGTGCCAACCAGCATCAGCGCAACCAGCACGCCGAATAGCGCTAGGCCGAATACGGTATACTGCCCGACCAATGTGCGGGCCCGCACGTGGACGCTGACCGCGACGTCGCCGAGCCGGATGGCCGAGAGCATGCGGCTCGCCTCGCGCGACCGCCAGTACGGGAAGACGAGACCGGCGACCAGCAAAACGGCGAGCAGGCTGATCCCGATCCACCCGCCGCCGCCGCGTGCCGCGATATTGAGCCCGATCGCCGCCGCCACGGTCACGGCCACTACGCCGTAGGCGCGGTAGAACGGGCCGGCTATCGTCTTCCAGCTGCCTGCGAAAGTGACCTGCCGATTGCCGTACCAGGTGTTGTTGTAGCGGTAGCGCCAGAGGTTGCCGACCATCAGCGGGTAGGTCAGCCCAAGTGTGACCAGCACCAGCAGCGACCAACCGAAGCGCCGCCAGGCATAGCCCCAGGCGCTGCCCTTCTGGTCGAAGCGGATGCCGCGCCACAGCGTGCGTGACAGCCGGAAATCGCGGCCGCGATATTGCGCATAGCCGGTGAGCAGCCAGAGCAGCGCCGCGACGCACCCGTAGCCGACCAGCGCAAAGGTGCCCGACTGGGTCGAGAATACGAAGAAGGCGACGTAGATCGGGAGGAAGAAGGCGACGGCGAACAGGAAGCCGATCAGCAACTGCCGCGCATTGCCGGTATATTCGAGCGGCTCGCCGGCGACCACGGTGTTCTGCCAGTAGAAGCGGCGCTTCGTGGTGGTGACCCAAAACCGATAGACGCCGAGCGTCGGCAGCATCAGCAGGTAGCCGCGTAGCAGCCTGCCGAACAGTTCCGAGCGGGTGCCGGTGAAAGCCACGGCGTCGTGGCTGGGCTGGGCGTCCTCGCCCAGTGTCCCATCAGTCAGCATCCCCGTCCGCGCCTCCGAGCCCCGCCGATTATCTTGCAGGCCACGGCAGAACTGGCAATCCGTTGGGAAACGATTGTTACGGATAGAGCCGCTGCCGGCTCCAGGCTCCGTCGGGCAGGGCGCGGGTAAAGCGCACCCGGTCGTGCAGCCGGTTGGCACCGTCCTTCCAGAACTCCATCACCTGCGGGATCACCCGGAAGCCGGACCAATGGGCAGGCCGGTTCACCGGCTCGTCCTCGCGAAAGCTCTTGTTCAGCGTTTCGACCCGTTCCAGCAGCGCGTAGCGGTTGGCCAGCGGCCGGGATTGCTTGGACGCGTGGGCGCCGATCTGGCTCACCCGAGCCCGGGTGGCGAAATAGGCGTCGGCCTCCTTGTCGGCCACCACCTCCACCGGTCCGCGCACCCGGATCTGCCGGCGCAACGTCTTCCAGTGCATCACGAACGCGGCCTTCGGATGCGCCAGCAGTTCGCGGCCCTTGTCGCTTTCAAAATTGGTGAAGAAGCAGAAGCCCCGCGCGTCCCGCTGGTTGAGCAGCACCATGCGCACGTCCGGCATGCCATCGGCGTCGACGCTGGCCAGTGCCATGGCGTGCGGATCGTTCGGTTCGCTTTCCTGCGCCGCCGCGAACCATTCCTCGAACAGCGAGCAGGGGTCGATCGGCGCGGTATCGGAATCGTCGAACAGGCGCTCGGTAAGTGTCGTTGCAGGCATGGCTTTACCCTCGTCGCGCGCCAGTCTGGACAAGCCCGGAGCGCATGGCCATATAGGATGGCGCGGGGCGCGAAAGCAAATCCCCGACCCGCTCGAATTGAAAGAACCCATGCGCGACCCGTATACCGTGCTCGGGGTGCCCAAGTCCGTCACCGAGAAGGACCTCAAGGCGGCCTATCGCAAGCTCGCCAAGGCGCATCACCCCGATCAGAACCAGGACGACCCCAAGGCCCACGCGAAATTCGCCGAGGTCTCATCTGCCTATGATTTCCTGTCCGACAAGGACAAGCGCGCCAGCTATGACCGCGGCGAGATCGACGCTGACGGCAACCCGCGCTTTGGCGGCTTTGGCCGCACCGGTGGCGGTGCCCGCCCCGGCGCCGGTGCTGGAGCGAGCGGGTTCTCAGCCGAGGACATCCTCAAGGAATTCATGTCGGGCTTCGGTGGCCAGCAGCGCGGGCCGACCCGTGGCGCCGGCGGCAGCCAGAGCTGGGACCCCTTCACCGGCGCCTCGAGCGGCGGCTTCAATACCGGCCGCACCGCCGGCATGGGCGGCGAAGACATCAACGCCACCGCAACGGTGACGCTGGAGGAGGCCAACGCCGCAGGGAGCGTGCCGTTGCGCATGCCGACCGGCAAGGTGCTGAACGTCAAGCTCCCCGAAAAGGTCGAGGAGGGCCAGCAGATCCGGCTCAAGGGCCAGGGCCATCCCTCGCCGCTTGGCGGCCCGCCCGGCGACGCCATCGTCACGGTGAAGTTCGAGCGCCACAAGCAGTTCCGCCGCGATGGCGCGGACCTGCGCGTCGACGTGCCGATCACGCTCTACGAGGCGGTGCTCGGCGGCAAGGTCCGCGTCCCGACCCTCGACGGTTCAGCCGAACTGAACCTGCCGGCTTCGGTCAATACCGCCAAGGCGCTGCGGCTGAAGGGCAAGGGCCTCCACGGCGCGGGCGACCTCTACGTCACGCTGCGGATCGTCCTGCCCGAGCAGGGCGACCCCGACCTCGAAAGCCTGATGCGCTTCTGGCGCGACCAGAAACCGTACAAGGTGCGGGACAACTAGGCCTCGAGGGCGTGGTGCTCATCCAGGGCACACCAACAGGTCCGACAGCCCTGCGGCTTCGGAGTTTTCAAAGAGCTCTGCCCTCTCGGACAGAACGAAGCGGGACCGGCGAGGCGTTTGCCCCGTAGCGGTAGTCCGCAGATGAAAGAGGCTCACGCCTCGCCGGCCGGCCGGGGTTTTGGGCCTATGCCACCAGTGCCGGGGCGCATCCCCTGCCGCATCGCGAGAAACGGGGGACCTCAGTCGGCGGCCGGATCACCTGCACCGCCTTCGTTGCTCCCGCCCGGCTCATGCGTGCCAGGCTTCGCCCCTTGGGCCACTCCGCATCGAGCTGCCCTCGCGTGATAGCGGCTTGACCGGCGAACCGGTCCTTGCCGTGATGGTTTCCGCCTGAACTGCAGCGACCCGCAGCCCACCCGGTCTCCCCCGCACCAACCACTCGTCATGATCTCGCTTCGGTGCAGCGGATGGGKGGAGAATCGCATGGGTGGGGAGCGGGGGGATAGATCGGCGCAAGATTCTTGCAACGCCTTGCTTCACCTCACGATTGTGGCTCCGCTCACCCCCATCCATCCCCCCGTCAGAGGGGGAGGTGCCGCATCGCGTTTGGGGGACCATCGAGCCAACCTCGCTGGCCGTCATCCCGGCGAAAGCCGGGACCCAGTGCACCGGCTGATCCACCCGCGCGAGCACGTCCGACCTTGCTGTGATGGACCGGATGGGGTCGTGCCCGGACCAACGGTCCGAGCAGTGGGTCCCGGCTTTCGCCGGGATGACGGTTGGCGGGTGGCGAGCCTACGTACCTTCCGAACACCTCTTGGAATTCTCCCCCGCCAGGGGGGAGACGGGGCCGGTGGAGGGGGAGCGAGTACGCGTGACCACCACCAGGGTTGCAGCCCGTGGGCCAGCTACTTGTTCTTGCTCTTGTTCTTGCCGTGCCCGGGATTGCCCTGCTCGTGGGGGCCTTCGGCGCCCTCGCCGCCGTTCCCGAGGCCGTTATTGTTCTTGCCTTCGGGGTCAGGGGAACTCGGAACGGGGATGACGGGAGGGATTGGCGTGATGAGGACGCCGATGGCCTGGCTGGAATGCTGCTCGGCGGTCCGGATTTCACCGGCGCATTCCGATGGCTTGCCGACGCGGAACTCCCGGCGCAACGAGGCCTGGGAGACGACGTAGGGGAAGGCGGTGCTGGCGATCTTGAGGCGATCCGCTTCGCGCTTGATCACCTTGGCTTCACGCCGCGACTTCATCTGCGCGACGCTGCAGCGCTCGGTGAGCGTGACGCACTTGCCGGTGATGGGGCAAAGGATGACCCCGCCCTCGTAGAGGACCACGCTGGTCTTGCCGGCGCCGTCGACGGTGAAGTCGAACTCGGTGCCGCGGACGCCCAGCGACCCGGTCGGTGTGTTGATCGCGTAGGCTTTCTTGTCGCCGCTGCCGGTGATGAAGCGGAAGGTGCCGGCCAGCGCGTTGACCGCGAACTTCTCCGGCGTGCCGTTGCTTCTAAGCAGGTAGCGCTCGATGACCAGGCTCGAGCCGCGACCGATCACCAGCTTGGTCTGGTCGGAAAACAGCACCTGCACCTCGCCGTCGAGGCCGGTGATGATGGTCTCGCCTTCGCGCAGTTCGCTGCCGCGAACGAGGCTGACGCGCGCATCGCCAAAACCACCCGTCGCCTGTGGCCGCACGGCAGCAACAGCGCCTAGTTGGTCCTCTGAAATCGCGGCACCGATCAAGAACAAGACGGCCGCAACTGCTAAAAACACCCGACGAAACGGCACCGTTGTCGCCCTGATTGCAGTAGATCAGCGCATTAACACTCTATTTACGAGTGATATCAACAGAGATTTCAAGACGTCGTTAGCGGCCCGGGGGGCGGCGCGTCGTGAAATGGCGGCTCAGGGGGGCGACGAGTGCTGCTGCGCGGCCGACGACGTCCTCGAACATTGCCGTGGTCAGCACGCCGGTATTCGTGTTGTACCTCGAGCAGTGGTAGCTATCGAAGAGTGTGGCGCCACCGGTAAGCCGGTGTTCGACACCGTGGCCGAAGGGATACTTCGAGCGCTTTTCGCCCAGCGTCGAGAGCAGCGAGTCGTGGGCGATGCGGCCGAGCGCCAGGAAGGCGCGGGGGCGATGCACCTCGATGGCGGCGCCGAGGAAGGGGCGGCAGGTCTTGATCTCGTCGCCGGTCGGCTTGTTCTGCGGTGGCACGCAGCGCACCGCGTTGGCGATCAGCACGTTCTGGAGCTCGAGCCCATCGTCCGGCCGCTGCTTGTAGTGGCCGGTGGCGAGGCCGAACTTTTCGAGCGTCGCGTAGAGCAGGTCGCCCGCATAGTCGCCGGTGAACGGCCGGCCGGTGCGGTTGGCGCCCTTGAGGCCCGGCGCAAGGCCGACGATCATCAGCCCCGGATGTTCGTCGCCCCAGGTCGGCACCGGACCATTGAAGTAGTCCGGATAGGACCGTTGGTTGTCGTGGCGAAAGGCCACGAGGCGCGGGCAACGCGGGCAATCGTGCGGCGGATTGGTCTCAGGCAATGTTAACCGTGGGGGGCTGGAGCGGCGTTCAGGAAAAGTTGCAGACTTTTCCGGTTCGAACGCGCGACAATCAAGAGATTCCTGCATTGCTCGTTTCGATGAACGGGAAATGCAGGAAGGACTCAGCTTCCCTTAGGGTCCACGGTCGCCATGGTCCGGTCGACCGGCGCAGTCCGGTCGGCGACCGCAGTGGTGCGATCGACCGGTGGGGTGCGGCCGACGATCTTGGCGAGATCGGCGACATCCATGAAGAAATCGGCCTGCCGGCGGAGATCGTCCGCGATCATCGGGGTCGGCGTGGTGAGCGTCGAGACGACGGTGACCCGCTTGCCCTTGCGCTGCAGCGCCGCAACCAGCGCGGTGAAATCGCCGTCGCCCGAGAACAGCACGAGGTGATCGTAGAAGGCGCTCATCTCGAGCGCATCGACGGTCAGCTCGATGTCCATGTTGCCCTTGATCTTCCGGCGCCCCGAGGCGTCGGTGAACTCCTTGGCCGGCTTCGTGACGACAGTGAAGCCGTTGTAATCGAGCCAGTCGATGAGCGGACGGATGGAGGAATATTCCTGATCCTCGACCAGGGCAGTGTAGTAGTACGCACGCAGCAAGTAGGATTTGGACTGAAACTCCGCGAGCAGCCGGCGATAGTCGATATCGACGCCGATGGCCTTGCTGGTCGCATAGAGATTCGCGCCATCGATGAAGAGTACTATCTTCTCGCGCGGATCAATTGACATGCCTGTTCTCCTGACCGGGGCCGCCGGCCTCTCAGGCTGCCCGGCATCAAATCATCTGTGGCGTACCGCCGGTTCGAGGAGGTAGCCGATTTACGACAGGTCCGCTCCCTAAGTTCGGAATACGCGCTTATTCCCGGGAATTTGCAAGACCGATAAGCGGCAGCGATCCGGTCGGGCTTTGGGGGTGTACAGGCAAGCCATTGTTCCATCATGCGAAACAGTTTGCGGCCGGGCTTCACTTGTCTGTGGTAAAACACGCTCTTGTGTCCGAGGACTGAAAACCTTGTGCCCATGGGCAGGCTCGTGTATGAGGGCCGCTTGATCCCACAATTTGGAGACGTACGTGGCCCGCGTCACCGTCGAAGACTGCATTGAGAAGATCGAGAACCGGTTCGACCTGGTTCTGATGTCCGCTCATCGCGCCCGCATGATCTCGGCCGGCTCGTCGATCACCGTCGACCGCGACAACGACAAGAACCCTGTCGTGGCGCTGCGCGAGATCGGCGACGGCACCATCTCTCCCGAAGACCTGCGCGAGGACCTGATCCATTCGCTGCAGAAGTATGTCGAGGTCGACGAGCCCGAAAAGCACGCCGCTCCGCTGCTCGACGCCAATGCCGACCAGGATGGCGACACCTTCGACACCATCAGCGAAGACGAGCTGCTCCGCGGCATCGAATCTCTGGCTCCGCCCGAGCGTCGCGACGATTGATCGGCGACTGATCTCGCATATATAGTCTTGAGGCGTCGGGCGTTTCCGCCCGGCGCTTTTTTGTTTGCATCGCCGCTAGAGCAACTTTGAGCCGCCGAGGCGGGGCCGCGTAGGAGTGCGGCAACCCAATGATGCGTCAGTATGAACTCGTCGAACGGGTGCAGGCCTATAACCCCCATACCGACGAGGCGCTGCTCAACAAGGCCTACGTCTACGCGATGCAGAAGCATGGCACGCAGAAGCGCGCCTCAGGCGACCCGTATTTTGCCCACCCGCTCGAAGTCGCCGCCATCCTCACCGACCTGAAGCTCGACGACGCCTCGATCGCGGTGGCGCTGCTGCACGACACCATCGAGGACACCGACGCGACGCGCGCCGAGATTGACCAGCTGTTCGGGCCGGAAATCGGCGCCATTGTCGACGGGCTGACCAAGATCGACCGGCTGCAGCTGGTGACGCGCGAGGAAGCGCAGGCCGAGAACCTGAGGAAGCTGCTGCTGGCCATTTCCGCCGATGTGCGGGTGCTGCTGGTGAAGCTCGCCGACCGGCTGCACAACATGCGCACGCTGGACTTCATGCCGGAAGCCAAGCGCAAGCGCATCGCCACCGAGACGATGGATATCTATGCGCCGCTGGCCGGCCGCATGGGCATGCAGGACATGCGCCAGGAGCTCGAGGACCTGGCGTTCAAGACGCTGCAGCCGGACCACTACAAGGCCATCACCGACCGTCTCGACGAGATGAAGTCGGAGTTTGCCGACACCATCAAGACCATCAAGACCGAGCTCAGCGAGAAGCTGAAGGGCGACGGCATCGATGCGCGGGTTTCGGCGCGGGTGAAATCGCCGTGGTCGATCTTCACCAAGATCGAGCGCAAGCAGATCGCCCTGGAGCAGCTCTCGGACATGATCGGGTTCCGGGTGATCGTGCCGACGGTGGAGGATTGCTACCGGGCGCTGGGGATCGTCCACACCAACTGGAAGGTCGTGCCGGGGCGGTTCAAGGACTACATCTCGGTCCCCAAGCACAATGATTATCGCTCGATCCACACCACGATCGTGGGCGTGGGGCGGCAGCGCGCCGAGCTGCAGATCCGCACCGAGGAGATGCACCGGATCGCCGAGTTCGGCATCGCGGCGCACGCGCTCTACAAGGAGGGCGCCACCGACATCCACAAGATCGAGAACGAGAGTAAGGCCTTCGTCTGGCTGCGCTCGACCATCAGCCACCTGACGGCGGGGTCGTCGACCGAGGATTTCCTCGAGTACACCAAGCTCGAGCTGTTCCAGGACCAGGTGTTCTGCTTCACCCCGCGCGGCCGGCTGATCGCGCTGCCGCGTGGCGCGACGCCCATCGATTTCGCCTATGCGCTGCACACCGATATCGGCGACACCTGCGTGGGCGCCAAGATCAACGGGCAGATCGTGCCGCTGGTGACGCAGCTGCGCTCGGGCGACGAAGTCGAGATCATCCGCGACCAGAACCACCTGCCGCCCTCGAACTGGGAAACCATCGCCGCCACCGGCAAGGCCCGCGCCGCGATCCGCCGTGCCGTGCGGCTACAGGCGCAGGCGCGAGCTTACGCCCTGGGCGAGCACATGGTCTCGATCCTCCTCGAACGCGAGGGTACCGGTTTCGACGAGGCGGAGTTCAAGCAGCTGGCAGAAGGGCTGGGGCAATCCAGCAAGCGCGAGCTGCTGATCGCGCTCGGCGAGGGCAAGATCAGCGGCGAGGATCTCGATACCCGCGTCATGGACGTCAAGGGCATCAAGCGGCGGCGCAAGAAGATCGACCTGCCGGTGCCCGACAAGGCCGAGGGCTGGTTCGCGCTGAAGGCCACGGAGCACTTCCGCTTCCGCGTGCCGGGCAACCCGCGGTCCGGCCCCCGCGCCAAGGCGGCGCTGACGCAGCTCGATTTCAACACCAAGGTCGAGGTGTCGCCGGAGGGCGTGGTGCCGGGCGACCGGCTCGTCGGCATCATGACACCGGACACCCCGATCATGATCTACCCGATCCACTCCGACGCGCTGTCCGAGCTCTATGACAGTGACGTCGCGTGGATCGACGTGCGCTGGGACACTAGCGGTCGCGAGGATCGCGACTATCCGTGCGTGATCTCGATGCAGGCACAGAACAAGCCGGGCTCGCTGGCGCAGATCGCCACGGTGATTGCCGCCTGCGAGGCCAACATCCATAATCTGGTGATGCGCATGGAATCGCCCGATTTTCATCGGTTCACTTTCCAGATCGAGGTCCGTGACCTTGCACAGCTCACCGACGTGCTGAACTCGCTGAAGCTGGCGGCCGGCATCTCGGACGTGCAGCGCGCCACGGTGGCCGAGGCGCTGGCGCTGGACCGGCTGGAATGGACTGCGCCCGAACGGCAAGAGGAGCCCGCGTGACCACTGACGAAGTACTGGACCTGTTCCGTGAGAGCGGCGCGCTGCTCGAGGGGCATTTCATCCTCTCCTCCGGCCTGCGCTCGCCGGTCTTCCTGCAGAAGGCGCGGGTGTTCATGCACCCGGCCAAGGCCGAAAAGCTCTGCCGGGCGCTGGCGGCGAAGATCCGCGCGGAAGGCTATGGCGATGTGAGCCAGATCGTCTCGCCGGCGGTGGGCGGGATCATCCCGGGCTACGAGACGGCGCGGCACATGGGCGTGCCGGCGATCTATACCGAGCGCGTCGAGGGCAAGTTCGAGCTGCGCCGTGGTTTCGAGCTCAAGCCGGGCGAGAAGGTGATCGTGGTCGAGGACATCGTCTCGACCGGGATTTCGATCCGCGAGTGCATCGAGGCGATCAAGAAGACTGGCGCGAATGTCGTCGCCGCTGCGTGCCTGATCGACCGATCCGCCGGCGAGGCTGACGTCGGCGTGCCGCTGGTGTCGCTGGTGCAGTACAAGGTGCCGGCCTATCCGGCCGACGCGCTGCCGCCGGAACTGGCGGCCATCCCGGCGGTGAAGCCGGGGAGCAGGGGATTGGCGTGATGGCTGCCGTGAGCGCCGGTTCGCCTTCTCCCCTTGCGGGAGAAGGTGCCCGTAGGGCGGATGAGGGGTATCTCTCCGCGCACGCCGTCGTTCGTCGCTTCGCTCCGATCGCGCAACACCACGTGTTGCGAACCCCTCATCCGGCCTTCGGCCACCTTCTCCCGCAAGGGGAGAAGGCGTTCGCGGAGACATCACGCCAATGATCATCGGGATCGGCAATGACCTCTGCGACATCCGCCGCGTCGAGAAGACGCTGGCGCGTTATGGCGAGCGCTTCACGCACCGCTGTTTCACCGAGATCGAGCGGCAGAAATCGGATCGGCGGGCGCAGCGCGCTGCGTCCTATGCCAAGCGCTTCGCGGCCAAGGAGGCCTGCTCGAAGGCCTTGGGTACCGGCCTTAGTTTCGGCGTTTATTGGCGCGACATGGGCGTCGTGAACCTCCCCTCGGGCAAGCCGACCATGAAGTTGACCAATGGTGCTGCCCGGATCCTGGAGCGGCTTGTTCCGGCTGGTCACAAGCCACATATCCACCTGACTATTACCGACGACGGCGGCATGGCCCAGGCGATCGTCATTATCGAGGCGCTGCCCGGTTGACCGGGTGCCAGCGCTCCCGTAACCACTTGGCCCGTTGGGGCAGAGGCGAGAAATGAGCCAGTCGATGTCGAAAGCCGAAGCCAAGGCCGGCAAGAAAAAGAATGAGCTGCTCGAGACGTTCATCGTCATCATCGAGGCGCTGGCGATCGCACTGATCTTCCGGACGTTCCTGTACCAGCCGTTCTCCATTCCCACGGCCTCCATGCAGCAGACGCTGATGATCGGCGACTACTTCATCGCCAACAAGTGGACCTGGGGCTTCGGCAAGTACTCGTTCCCTATCGCCGTGCCGTTCAACGGCCGCATCTTCGGCGGCACGCCGCAGCGCGGCGACATCGCGGTGTTCCGCAATGAGATCACCAACGAGGACTACATCAAGCGCGTCATCGGCATGCCGGGCGATCGCATCCAGATGAAAGAGGGTCGCCTCTACATCAACGGCACCATGGTTGAGCGCGAGCAGACCGGGACCGCCGAGGACACCGACAGCTACATGACGACGGTGCCGGTGATCGTTTACACCGAGACGCTGCCCAACGGCGTCAAGCACACCATCCAGGAAATCTCCGACGACCAGCCGCTCGACAACACGGCCGAGTATGTCGTGCCTTCGGGCCATTACTTCATGATGGGCGACAACCGTGACCGCTCCGCCGACAGCCGGGTGCTGAGCCAGGTCGGCTACGTGCCGCTCGACAACTTCATCGGCAAGGCGGAAGCGCGGTTCTTCTCGATCAAGAACAACATTGCTCCGTGGCAGCTGTGGGAATGGCCCGCCAACGTCCGCTGGGACCGGATGTTCCAGTCCGTGAACTGATGGGGAAGGGGCGCACGCACGAAAAGCTCGAGGCACGTCTGGGATATCGCTTTGCCGACCCCGACCTGCTCGACCGTGCGCTGACCCATTCGAGCGCCGTCTCGCCTGGCAAGCGCATCGAGCGCTCGTACCAGCGGCTGGAGTTCCTGGGCGACCGGGTGCTCGGCCTCGTCGTCGCCGACATGCTCTACCGCCGGCTGCCCAAGGCCAATGAGGGTGAGCTGTCGCGCTCGCTCAATACGCTGGTGCGCAAGGAAACTTGCGCCGCCATTGCCCGGCAGCTCGACCTCGGCTCCGAGATGAACCTCGGCGACAGCGAAGCGCGGACCGGCGGCGCCAACAAGGACGCCATTCTCGGCGACATCGCCGAGGCGGTGATCGGCGCCATCTTCTGCGATGGTGGGCTGGGGCAGGCCTACGAGATCGTCGAGCGGCTGTTCGGGGAACAGTTGGACCAGGCCGGCAACGTCCGCGCCGACCCCAAGACTACGCTGCAGGAATGGGCGCAGGGCAGGGGGCTCGAGCCCCCGCTTTACGCCGAGATCGAACGCACCGGCCCCGACCACGCGCCGGAATTCACCATTGCCGTGCGGCTGGGCAATTATCCCGCCATCACCGCCACCGGCCCCTCCAAGAAGCTCGCCGAGCACAAGGCCGCCGAGGCTTTCCTCATCCGAGAGAAAGTCTGGCGCGACACGATATGACCGACAAGAACGAAATGCCCGAGGCCACCGAACTGCCGCTGGCCGGCGAAAACACCCGCTGCGGCTTCGTCGCGCTGGTGGGCGCGCCCAATGCCGGCAAGTCGACGCTGCTCAACTCGCTGGTCGGCACCAAGGTGTCGATCGTCACGCACAAGGCGCAAACCACCCGCGCCCAGATCCGCGGTGTTGTCACGGAGGGCGAGGGGCAGATTATCTTCATCGATACGCCCGGCATCTTCGCACCCAAGCGCCGGCTCGACCGGGCGATGGTCGACGCGGCCTGGACCGGGGCGGGCGATGCCGATTTCGTGGCGCTGATCGTCGACGCCGAGCGGGGCATCACCCCCGAGCTCGAGGCACTGCTCGAAGGCCTTGAGAATATCCCGCACGACAAGATCCTGGTGCTCAACAAGGTCGACCTGATCAAGCGCGAGACGCTGCTGGGGCTGTCGGAGCGGCTCAACGGCATGGTGCGTTTCCAGCGCACCTTCATGATCTCGGCGCTGAAGGGCAGTGGCGTCAAGGACATGCTCGACTGGTGCCTGACCCGCATCCCGCTCGGCCCCTGGCACTTCCCCGAGGACCACCTGACAGACCTGACGCTGGCGATCACGGCCGCCGAGGTGACGCGCGAGAAGCTGTTCCTGAGGATCCACGACGAGATCCCCTACAACACGACGGTCGAGACCGAAAAGTTCACCATCCAGAAGGATGGGTCATATCGGATCGACCAGGTGATCTATGTCACTCGCGACACGCACAAGAAGATCATTCTGGGCGCCGGCGGGCAGACCATCAAGTCGATCGGCGCCGAGGCGCGGAAGGAACTGATGGAGATCTTCGAGACGCCGGTGCACCTGTTCATGTTCGTCAAGGTGCGCGAGAAATGGGGCGACGACCCCGAGCGCTACCGCGAGATGGGGCTGGAGTACCCGCACCAGAAGTGAGTGCGCCCTCTCACCACGTGACATCCGATGCAATGGGACGGTGAGGGCCTGATCGTCGGGGTTCGGCGTCACGGCGAATCGAGCGTCATCGCCGAGGTGATGGTCGAGGGCAGGGGGCGGCAGCTCGGGCTGATCCGGGGCGGACGATCCTCGAAACTCGCGGCGACGCTGCAGCCGGGGAACTCGGTGCAGGTCACCTGGCGGGCCCGGCTCGAGGAACATCTCGGCACCTTCACGCTCGAACTGCTCGAGGCCCGCGCCGCGGCGCTGATCGCCGACCGGCTACGACTCTATGCCAGCCAGCTTGTCTGCGAGCACCTGCGGCTGTTGCCGGAGCGCGATCCGCATGATCGCCTGCTCGGCCTCGCCATCCGCATCCTCGACCAGCAGGGCACGCCGCTCGAGCTCGGCGCCTCGGTGGCGCGGTTCGAGCTCATCCTGCTCGATGAACTGGGATATGGGCTCGACCTCAGCAGTTGCGCCGCCACCGGCACGACGCGCGATCTTACCCATGTCTCCCCCAAGTCCGGCCGGGCGGTGAGCCGCGCCGCGGCCGAGCCATACCTCGACCGGTTGCTGCGCCTGCCGCCGTTCCTCATCGGGCATGCCGAACCGACCCCCGAAGACGTGAGCGACGCCTTCGCGCTCACCGGGCGCTTTCTCGACATGCACGTCTGGACGGCGCGCCAACTGGAACCGCCGGCCATCCGGGAGACGTTTGTGGGGCTGGTGTCCGCAGCCTGAAGGTTGATCCAATCGGCTCGCCTGTGCGTTGATGCACGCCAACGGGAGACGAACATGCCGGAACACCTGCGCGTCGACACCGCATCGCTGATCGTCGCGGCACCGCCGGAGACGATCTACCAGGCCTTCGTTGATCGCGATGCACTCCTCGCCTGGCTGCCACCCGAGGGCATGACCGGCGAAATCCTCGATTTCGAGCCGCGCCCAGGCGGGGTCTTCCGGATGGCGCTGCACTACAGCGAGCCCGGCCGCGGCAAGTCCACCGAGGACACGGACGTGGTGCACTCCGAGTTCGCCGAGCTGGTTCCCGGCAAGCGGGTAGTGCAACTGGTGCGCTTCAAGAGCGACGACCCGGCGTTTGCCGGCACCATGCGGATGGTGTGGGACCTCGAACCGGCGCCCGGCGGGACACGCGTGATCTTTCTCGCCGAGGATGTACCGGAAGGGATCAGCATGCAGGACCACGACGCGGGGCTGAAGTCGTCGCTGGAGAACCTGGCGGCCTATGTGACCGGCGGCGCCTAAGGCACCATCAAGCGTACTTCGCCGGCTTCGGTCCGCTTGGTATCGGTGGGTCTTCGCCGGCGAGCTTGCGCTTGAGCTTGGCGAGGGCCAGCGATTGCATCTGGAAGGGGGTGGCGCTGAGGGGGGCGATCACCACCACTTCGGTGCCGGTGGCCTCATCGATTGCGGCGACGCGCATCTGCTGGCCGAGCTGGGTGAACTCGAAGAGGACGCGGCCGGACGGACGATTGTCATCGCGCCCGGCCATGTGATCAGGCGTCCCCGAAGCTGACGATGCCCTGCGCGTCGAACTGATAGACGTCGTCGCGGAAGCTCACCGTGCCCTGCCGGTTGGCCCAGGCAGTGATGTAGGTGGTGTGGATCGGGATCTGCACGTCGAGCTTGATGTCCTCGCGCATACCCTGTTCCCAGGCGGACATGACCGTTTCCGGGGTCCAGCCGCCGCCATTGTCGCGCAGCAGCCACGCGACCAGCTCTTCGATGTTCTCGCAGCGCATGCAGCCCGAGGAGTGGAAGCGGGCGTTCTCGCCGAACAGCGCCTTCTGCGGCGTGTCGTGCATGTAGACGTCGTACTTGTTGTAGAAGTCGATCTTGCAGTGACCCATCGAGTTCTCGCCGCCGGGGTCCTGCCGGAAGGTGTACTTCACCGCCTCGGTGGTCTGCCAGTTGATGGCGGAGGGTGGGATCTCGTTGCCGTTGCCGTCGAAGATACGGATGCGGAACTTGGTCAGGTACTCCGGATCCTCGTTCATGTACCGGATCATATCCTTCTCGATGATGCTCTTGGGCACCGTCCAGTAAGGATTGAACTTCACCTGGAAGATCTTGGAGTTGAGGATCGGCGTGGCGCGATCGACCTTGCCGACGACGGAATTGTGGCGCTGCACTACCTGCGCGCCCTCGACGGCCTCGACGGTCGCCGCCGGGATGTTCACCGCGACGTAGCGATCGGAGAGCGCCGAGGCCCACTGGTCGATGCGCTGCGCGTTGAGGCGGAGTTGGTTGAGGCGGTAATCGGCCGGAACGGAGAGCGCGTAGAACGTCGCTTCGTCCACCTGGCCGTTGATGACGAGGCCGTGGCGGGCCTGGAACAGGCGCACCGCGGCGTCGAGCCCGGCGTCGAACTCCTCGTTGACGCGCTTTTCGAGCGGCATGTCGCCGTTGATCATCAGGCGGCGCTTCAAGAGCGCAGCGGCGCGGCGGGATTCACCGAGCTTCAGTCCGAAGGTTTCGCGGCTCGGCGCTTCCCAGCTGCCGTTGGCGGAAACGAACGCCTCGTAGTTCTGGATAGCAAGCTGCAGATTGTACGAGGTGTCGTAGCTGAGGATCGGTTCGATCGTGTCGACGAGGCTCTTGGCGGTGGCCGTGTTGCCTTCCTGGTCGACATTCCGCATGGCGCGGTCCTTGCCGAACATGTCCCAGAAATTGTCTTCTTCGGCCCGCGCAATGGCGGGCATGGCCAACGCGGCGCCAGCAGTCGCCAGGGAGGTCACGAAGGAACGTCGAGTCAGCCGCATTCAGTCACCCACAGTCGGACGTCGGAGAGGAAATCCCTCATAGCATCGCCCCCAGATGTCACCAACGCGGTCAAGCAGCTGTGAACCGCCGGCCGTTCGGACGCACAAAACCAAGGAGCCTGCAGCGACAGAGGGATCAGCCTGCAATTGCTGCGATGCATAGCCGAATTCTGGGCATAAATAAGAAACGCCGGCTTAAGGCCGGCGTTTGCTGAACTCATTGTGGCAGCGATGCCACACTGGTCGTTGAGAGCCTGGGATCAGAGCTTGTAGAGGATCTGATCGACCCAGAAGCGCTCGAGACGGCCGAGTGCCTTGTTGAGGCCTTCGAAGGTCTCGCCATTGAGGCCGCCGACCTTTTCGATCGACTTCAGGTGACGATCGTAGAGCTCGTCGATCACCTCGGCCACTTCCTCACCCTTCGGGGTCAGCCGGATGCGGACCGAACGGCGGTCGGAACGCGAACGCTCCTGGAAGATGTAGCCGGTTTCGACCAGCTTCTTCAGATTATACGAGACGTTCGAGCCCAGATAGTAGCCACGCGAGCGCAGCTCGCCGGCGGTCATCTCGGCATCGCCGATGTTGAACATCAGCAGCGCCTGGACGGGGTTGATATCGTCCCAGCCCATCCGGTCGAACTCGTCCTTGATCAGATCGAGCAGCCGGCGATGGAGCCGTTCGACACGGCTGACGGCTTCTAGGTAGAGCGGCTTGAGCCCTGGGGCTTCTTCCGGAACCATTGCCTCTGCGGCGTTGGATTTGATTGCCATTTGTGCCTCACTGTCCTGTCGTCTTGCGCGATTTCTTCGCGTCTCATAGGACCCAAATTACGGGTGCCCAAATAAGATGGCCTTAAGCCGTAGACTTAAAACTATCTTACGGAAAAAGTTCAGGAATTTGGCTTTACGAGAGGTAACCAGAGGTCAGAAAATTGTAACCTGAATCGTCCGTTACCTGTGCCTCAGTCGTGCGCGCGGCGCAGCCGGAAGCTGAGGAAGAACAGCACCGCGATGCTCCCCACCAGCAGCAGCCTCAGGGCAAAACCGAAGGCGCCGATCTGCACGTCGCGCACCCCGCCGAGATAGAGCGCGAGTTCGATCACGGTGGCGCCGACCAGCAGCACGGCACCCCAGCTGGCGCGGATCCAGATGCCCACGGCGGCGAACAGCCGGGCGAGGCAGAACACAGTGAGATAGGCGAAGCCGGCGGGACCGAGGAGGGCGATCGGGCTCTGGGCACCGGACGATACGCCGAGCAACCGCGTCGCGTCGGAGAGCCCAAGCAGCAGCGCGATGATGGCGATGATCCTGAGGTAGCGGCCGGCGAGTTCGCTCTTGAAATCCATGCCCGTGGATAGCGCGGATGGGCCAGTGCGACAAGCGTGAGCCTTGGCGCGGCGCGGCGGCGCCTGCTAGAAGCGCGGCGACCGAGCGGAGCACACCGATGAGCACGAACTGGCCCAAGCACGACATGAGCTTTCTCGGCGGGCGCCGGCAGCGGCGGCTGCGCCGGACCGGGTGGATGCGCAATATGGTGCGCGAGACGGTGCTGACGCCGCACGACTTCATCCTGCCGGTATTCGTCATCGACGGGCAGAACGAGCGGACCGCGATCAAGACCATGCCTGGCGTCGAGCGGCTAAGCGTCGACCTGCTGGTACAGCTGGCCAAGGATGCTGCCGCCGAGGGCATTCCGGCGCTGGCGCTGTTCCCAAATACGCAGGACGATCGCCGCAACGTCGACGGCAGCGAGGCCTGGAACCCCGACAATCTCACCGCCAAAGCCCTACGTGCCATCAAGGATGCCGGCGTCGATATCGGCCTGATCACCGACGTCGCCCTCGACGAATATTCCTCCGACGGCCAGGATGGTCTGGTCCGCGACGGTGAGATCCTCAATGACGAGACCGTCGAGGCGATGGTCAAGGCGGCGCTGATGCAGGCGAGGGCCGGGGCCGACATCATCGCGCCATCGGACATGATGGACGGGCGCGTGGCTGCCATCCGGCAGGCGTTGGACGCCGAGGGCTTCGACCACGTCGCCATCATGGCCTACTCGGCCAAGTTCGCTTCGGTCTTCTATGGACCGTTCCGCGAGGCCGTAGGTTCGGGCAGCCGGCTCATCGGCGACAAACGCACCTATCAGCTCGACTATGCCAATTCCGACGAGGCGATGCGCGAGGTGGCGCAGGATATTGCCGAGGGCGCCGACATGGTGATGGTGAAGCCGGGGCTGCCCTACCTCGACATCGTGCAGCGCTGCCACGACGCGTTCGATGTGCCGCTGTTCGCCTACCAGGTGTCGGGCGAGTACGCGATGATCAAGCTGGCAGGCGCCGCCGGCGCGATCAACGGCGAGGGCGCCATGTTGGAGAGCCTAGTTGCCTTCAAGCGGGCGGGGTGCGACGGGGTGCTGACTTACTTTGCGCTCGAGGCGGCGCGGCTGCTGAACGCCTAGGTCCGATTTTCTGCCCCTGGCCACTTGTGTGGAACTGAGTGGTTCCCATCTTTTTGATCATGAACCAGGGCAACACCATGAACGATCATCTCCCCGACCCGTCCAACGCGCCGGAACTGTTCGATGGCGTGCTGCTCCGCCGCGCTGCGGCGTGGCTGATCGACTGCGTGATCATCACCTTCATCACCATTGCGGCGCTGCTGGTTGGCACCGTGTTCGGCATCGTGGCACTCGGCCTGGGCCTGATCGCGCTGCCGATCATCATTCCGCTGGCGATCCTCGGCTATTATGCCGCGACGCTCGGCTCGCCGATGCGCGCCACCGTCGGCATGCAGATGATGGACATCGTGCTGACTCCGGTGCGCGGCACGCCGCTCAATGGCTGGAGCATTCTCATCCACCCGATCCTATTCTGGGTGACGGTGTGGATTTCGTGGCCGTTCTCGATCCTGTTCGCGCTGTTCACGCCGCGCCAGCAGATGCTCCACGACCTGGTGGTCGGCACGCTGATGCTCCGTCGCTCTCCGATGCAGCGCTTCTGGCGCTCGGGGAACATGCACTCCGCCTGATCCGGTGCGCCGGGTGTGATCTGCCATTGCCCGGCTCCGTGCTCGCGTCTATCCTCTCGGTATCGCTCGAAGGACGACGATGACCGATCAGACGCCCGAGAACACCCAGCTCTTTCTCACGGCGGCCATGCCATGCCCGTATCTGCCGGGCCGTCAGGAGCGAAAGCTCTTTACCCATCTGACCGGCCGTCGGGCCGCGTCGCTCCATCACCTGTTGAGCGACAACGGCTTCCGCCGCAGCCAGAACCTGATCTACCGCCCCGCCTGTGACGGCTGTTCGGCCTGCCAGTCGGTCCGCATCGTGGCGCAGGAATTCCAACCCTCTGCCCGCTACCGCCGCATCCTCAAGGCCAACGTCGACGTGGCCGTGGAAGTGTGCCAGCCGCGCGCCACGGCCGAGCAGTTCGCGCTGTTCAAGCGCTACCTCGACGCCCGCCACGCCGGTGGCGGCATGACCCAGATGAGCTTCGTCGACTACGAGTACATGGTCGAGGACACCCCAGTGCAGACCGTGGTGGTCGAATACCGGCTGACCTCGCACCCGCAACGCCCGCTGGTCGCAGTGGCGCTGACCGACGTGATGCCCGACGGCCTATCGATGGTCTATAGCTTCTACGACCCGGCGCTCGATAAGCGCGGCCTCGGCAACCTGCTGATCCTCGACCATATCCAGCAGGTGAAGCTCGCCGCACTCACCTATGTCTACCTCGGCTACTGGGTGAAGGATTCGCCCAAGATGGCCTACAAGGGCCAGTTCCGCCCGCTGGAAGTGCAGCGTGGGCCACTGGGGTGGCGGCGGCTGGAGTCGCCTAGCGCAGCCGCTTCTTGAACGTCCGCCACTGGTGCTTTGAGCGCTCACGCAAAAGCCTGAGGCTTTGCCACAGTGACTGGTCGGTCTTCACCGGGTGGTAGAGCTGGTTCGGCTCCCGGAAGTTCTGCGGGGCTTCCCCGAAATAGTGGAAGCTTTGCACCGGCCGGTAGTTGAACGTCGTCTCGTAGGTCGACATCAGGTCGAACGGGCCCCGATAGAAGCGATTGCGCCGTTCGGGAGGCGTGAATGGCCCGTCGCCGCCAATCTCCTCGATTGCCAGACCGAGGTAGGCCGCGACCGAGGGCAGCACGATTTCGAAGTGCCCCTGCCAGTCCCGCGCCGCCAGCTCTGCCCGATAGGACTCGAGCAGCTTGCGGGTCAGCCGGGAGATCGGGAACAGCGCGATAACCGGATCCTGGACCGCCGGCTCCGGCATGCGGAAGTAGCCCAGGTGGCCATAGCGCGGGTCGTCGCTGCGGCGTCGCACTCGCGTCGCCAGCAGGTCTCCCGAGAAGGTTGCGGCTTCGGCAAAGAAGTCGCGCCAGTCACCGCTGAAATCGACGTCGTACTCGACCAGCCAGAACCGGTCGTAGCCCGACAGCAGGGGATCGAGAAAAGCGGTGCACCAAACGAGATCCACGTAGCCCCAGGGAGCTTCGCGACTGTCTTTCCTGTACGCAGCATAGCGCCTGGGGAGCAGCGACGCGCCTTGCTCCAGCCCGATGACGATGTCCGGATTCATGTCCGTGGGCACCGGAACACCCGACGAGGACGGTTGGAAGGCCAGGTAGACATCGAGAACGACACCCGCCTCGCGCTTCAACCGGCTGTAGTGATCGGAGACGGCCGGTGTCCAGACATGCGTCAGGAAGACGGCGCAATCGCGCGAAGATGGGGTGGCAAGGGGCGTGGTCAAGCTATTCTCTGCAGATCGTCACCACCCAGCAGAAGTCTGCATGCCGGGGAGCCGCGTGTCTACCCGCGCCGTAGCATCCGGTTGCGGAATGCCACCCAGTGGTGCCCGAACTTTCGCCAGCTGAGCGCGATCCGGTCACCGAGCGGCAAGTCCGTCTTGACCGGATGGTAGAGACGGTTGGGCTGCCGGAACGAGCGAGGCGCTTCGACAAAATAGCGGAAGGACCGAGGCGGGCGGAACAGGAACGTCGCGGCGGCATGGCCGACGAGGGCAGGGGTGCTGTAGTGGAGACCGCGTCGCTCGTTGGGGGTGAAGCCTGAATCGCCGCCGATTTCGCTGACGCTGAACCCCTTGGCTAGGGCCAGCGACGGAAGCACGATCTCGAAGTGTCCCTTCCAGCCTTCCGCTTCCAGCTCGTTCCTGTAGCTGTCGATGAGCCTGCGGCTGGCGCGGACGATCGGGAAGAACCCGATCACCGGCTCCGGCGGGGCATAGGCCGGCTGCTCGTAGTCTGTGGCGTTTGGCCACTTCGGGGTTTTGTGGCGATACCGCAGATCGAGCCCCAGCAGGTCGCCCTCGTAGCCAACCGCGGCCCCGAAGAATGTTGCCCAGTTGCCGCTGAAGTCCACATCATACTCGAGCGCCCATACCCGTTCGTAAGCGGAGAGGGGAGCCCTCCCGACCGCCGCCATCCACGCCAGTTCCCCGCTGTGAAAGGTCCAGGTCGTTCTGTACTGGGCGAAACGCTGCGGGAAGACCGAAGCGATATCCTCCAAAGTCACCACGACGTCAGGCGACACGCCCGCGGGGACCGCCTCGGGGCTACTGGCCTGGTAGACCAGGTAGACGTCGAACACCGTTCCGGCCTCGCGCTTCAGCCGCGCGTAGTGTGCCGCAACGCTGGGGCTCCACCGGTGGGTGACGAACAGGACGCAGTCGCGGCTCGGCACTATCCGACGAACCTGTTGTTGCGCGGGAACCCGGTCGGCGGCTGGCGGCCGGCGGAGGCGCGCTCGCCCAGCCATTCGGTCAACTCGCCCACCGTCTTGGTGTAGGTGCGGCCCGAGGAGTCGGTCCAGGTGAGGCCGGTGGCGGAGGGGAAGGTCTTGAGGTCCGAGAGCCCGCCATCCTTGTATTTCTGCAGGCGCACACCCTTGCCGCGACCCATTTCGGGTAGCTGGTCGAGCGGGAACACCAGCATCTTGCGGTTCTCGCCGATCACCGCGAGCATGTCACCTTCGACCGGCACCAGCAGCCGCGCTTCCTCGTTGTCGGCGACGTTGAGCACCTGCTTGCCCTTGCGGGTATTGGCGATGAGCTCGTCCTCGGCGACGATGAAACCGTCGCCCTTGCGCGACGCGATGACACGCTTGCGGCCGGGGCGGTAGACGAAGAGATCGACGAGGTCCTGGCCTTCCTCGATATCGACCATCAGCCGCACCGGCTCGCCCTGGCTGCGGCCTCCGGGCAGGCGGTCGCCGGCGAGGGTGAACACCTTGCCGCCGGTGGAGAGCAGCAGCAGTTTGTCGGTGGTCTGGCAGTGGAGATAGAGCTTCAGCCGGTCGCCGGTCTTGAAGCCCTTCTCGTCGATCTCGGTGGTGTGGCCCTTCATCGAGCGGATCCAGCCCTTTTCCGAGAGGATCACCGTGATCGGCTCGCGCTCGATCATCTGGGTCGCCACTTCGTCGTGGTCGATGTCCATTGCCTCGGAGAAATCGGTCTTGCGGCCCCACAGCGGATGCCGGGTCGTGCCGTCCTTCTCGAACTTCGGATAGGCCTTCTTGAGGTCGGCGATCTGCGTCGCGATCTCGCCCCATTGCCGCTTGTCAGAGGCGATGAGGGCGTTGAGGTGCGCCTGCTCCTCGGTGAGGTTCTTGTGCTCGGTGCGCAACTCGATTTCCTCGAGCTTGCGCAGCGAACGAAGCCGCATGTTGAGGATGGCTTCGGCCTGCACGTCAGTGAGGCTGAACGTCGCCATCAGCGAGGCCTTCGCGTCATCCTCCTCACGGATGATGCGGATCACCTCGTCGAGGTTGAGATACGCGACAATGTAGCCGTCGAGCACCTCGAGCCGCCGCGCGATGTCGGCGAGGCGGTTGTTGGTGCGGCGCACCAGCACATCCTTGCGGTGCTCGAGCCAGGCGACGATCGCCTCCTTGAGGCTCATCACCCGCGGCACGACGCCCCGATCGAGGACGTTCATGTTGAGCGGGATGCGCTGTTCGAGGTCGGAAAGCTTGAACAGCTGCTCCATCAGGATGGCAGGATCGACGGTGCCGGCGCGGGGCTCGATGACGAGGCGTACATCGTCGGCGCTCTCGTCGCGGATGTCCTTGAGCAGCGGCAGTTTCTTGGCCAGCAGCAGTTCGGCGATCTTTTCGACGAGCTTCGACTTCTGCACGCCGTACGGGATCTCGGTGACGACGATCTGGTAGACGCCGCGGCCTTTGTCCTCGCGGATCCAGCGCGCCCGCAGGCGGAACGAGCCGCGGCCAGTCTCATAGGAACTGTGGATAGAGGCCTGGCTCTCGACCAAGATGCCGCCGGTCGGGAAATCCGGGCCGGGGATGTAGTGCATCAGGTCGGCGGTGGTGGTGGCGTCGCGACCGTTGTTGATCAGGTGCAGGGCCGCGTCGCAGATCTCGGCGACGTTGTGCGGCGGGATCGAGGTCGCCATGCCGACGGCGATACCCTGCGAGCCGTTGGCGAGGAGGTTCGGGAAGTTGGCCGGGAGCACCGAGGGTTCCTCGGTGGCGCCATCATAGGTCGGCTTGAAGTCGACGGCGTCCTCGGTGATGCCCTCGAGCAGCCGGGAGGCGACGCCGGTCATGCGGGCTTCGGTGTAGCGGTAGGCCGCCGCGCCGTCGCCGTCGATATTGCCGAAGTTCCCCTGGCCGTCGACCAGCGGGTAGCGCATCGCGAAGTCCTGCGCCAGGCGGACCATGGCGTCATAGATCGACTGGTCGCCATGCGGATGGAAGCTACCGATCACGTCGCCGACGACCTTGGCCGACTTCTTGTAGGCGCCGTCCGGATCGAGCCGCAGCAGCCGCATGGCATGCAGAATCCGGCGGTGCACCGGCTTCAGGCCGTCGCGAGCGTCGGGCAGGGCGCGCTGGGTGATGGTCGAGAGCGCGTAGGACAGGTAGCGCTCTTCGAGCGCCTCGCGCAGATCGACGACCCGCTTGTCCTCGCCGTCGGGGGGGAGGGTCTTGTCGTCGCTCATCGTAGGGTCAGGCTCATGCGAATCATTGCCGCACTATAGCGACAAGCCTGGCTGCCGGGGGTGCAGCATGGCCGCATCCCCGGCGAAACGCATCGTTCAGAGGCGGCAGCGGTGCCAGCGGCCGTCGAAACCGAGGAATGCATCTCGCTCCAGGTCGAAGGACCGAAAGCGCGTCGAGCAGCGCTGGACATGGATGCTCACCAAGCCGCTGTTGGTCAGCGTGCGGCCGATGAACAACCCGGCGCCGAAGCCGAGAATGCCCGGTGCCCAGAAGAAGGGCGAATGCAGGCGCCGGACGATCCGGTGCCCGTGCCTATGCGACCAGCGCGGTCCGCAGTTGATGCAGCGCGCCTCGAGCATCCGGACCGGGCCTTGATAGATGAGCGGGCCGAATGGCGCGGCCGCGGCGGGCATGGGTATCGCCATCACGCTGGCGAGAACGGCCGCAACAGCGGCGCGAGCGAGATTGTTCATCATCAGAATTGCACTCCGATAACGTGCGTGACAACAAGCGTCGGGCCCGCGATTTGGTTGCAATCGCGGCTCGCGGTGGCTTTGTCGCAGCGCTACAATCCCCGCCATGCCGCGCCTCATCCTGATCCGTCACGCCAAGTCCGACTGGGCCGATACAAGTCTTACCGACATCGACCGGCCGCTTGCCGAGCGCGGTATCGTGGCTGCGGCGTGGATCGGGGATACGTTGGCAAAACGGGGCTGGCGTGCCGACCAGGTGCTTTGCTCGACCGCGAGACGGACGCGGGAGACCCTGGAGCTGGCCCTAGGGCGCATGCCCCCCGAAGCTCGTCCGGCCGAAATCGGCTTTAGCGACGCCGTCTATGCGCGGCGGGACGACGACTATATCGAGCTGATCCGCAGCCAGCACTACAACGGCGCGCTGATGCTGGTGGGGCACAACCCGGCCACCGAGGAAACGGCTGCGTTGCTCGTGGGGGAGGGCGACGCCGATCAGGTCTCGACGCTCATGGAACGGTTTCCGACCGGCGGGATTGCAGTGATCGACTTCGATGTGGAGCAATGGGCAGGGATCGGGCGCGGGACCGGCCGGCTGGTCGATTTCCTGAAGCCGCCGAAGGGGTAGGGCGCCGGTCCGGCGCCCCGCCTGCATCAGAGGTTGCAGCGGTGATAGTCGCCGTCATAGCCGAGGAACATGTCGGTCTCGGCGTTGTACGAGCGGTACTGCGCCTCGCAGGCCGCGACATGGTCGTCGAAGTCGTCGTCGTAACGATCGACGTTGCGGTTCATGCTGCCGACGATCGCGGCGCCCACGGCGAAGCCGAAGATGCCGGCGCCTATCGAGCCGAGATGGGGCCGGTTCCACAGATACCAGTTGTGGTAGTCGTTCTTGCCCCAGCGGTTGTGGTTACGGCGCCAGTCGTCGCAGCCACGCCAGTTCGGGTGCTCAAGACAGCGTTCGGAAACGTAGCGCTGCTGCTGCCCGATGCTGATGTTGACGGAAGCCGCGCTGGCCGGCGCCGGGATCATCATGAGGCCGGCAAGACCAGTGGCGACGATGGCGGAAGCGAGGTTCTTCATGTGAGACTCCTAGTCTTCTTGTTGTGCTGACGCTGCCTCCAAACGCGCCTCGGGGCTCATAGTTGCTCGGGGGCCCGGCGCGAGGGGCTTTCATCGATCGGCCAACTCTGCGATAAGAAGCAGGTTCGCGCGACTGGCGAGATCAGATGGGGCACCATCGGGGAACGCGAACTTCAAGCTGCCGCTCGCCTGGGCAACCCGTAGAAACATCATGGGAGCCCGCATGAACCCGAGAACCCGCACTCTTTGCCAAGCTGTCGCCAGCTTGGAATCGCCGCTGCCCGCGTGCTACACGCACGCCAGCAAAAACCCCCATTCCTTGTGCCCCGGGAGACGCTAAATGAGCGCCGCCACATCCCTTCCGCTCTTTCCTCGTTTCTTCACCAACACGCTCAGCGAAACCGATCCCGAGATCGCCGAAGCCATCAAGCTGGAGCTTGGCCGTCAGCAGCACGAAATCGAGCTGATCGCGTCCGAGAACATCGTGTCCAGGGCCGTGCTCGAGGCCCAGGGCTCGATCATGACCAACAAGTACGCCGAGGGTTACCCGGGCAAGCGCTACTACGGCGGCTGCCAGTACGTGGACATCGCCGAGAACCTGGCGATCGAGCGTGCCAAGCAACTGTTCGGCGCTAATTTCGCCAACGTGCAGCCCAACTCCGGCTCGCAGATGAACCAGGCCGTATTCCTGGCGCTGCTCGAGCCCGGCGACACCTTCATGGGCCTCGACCTCAACTCGGGCGGTCACCTGACGCACGGCTCGCCGGTCAACATGAGCGGCAAGTGGTTCAAGGTCGTGTCGTACGGCGTCCGCAAGGACGACCATCTGCTCGACATGGATGAGGTGGCGCGCCTCGCCCGCGAGAACAAGCCCAAGCTGATCCTTGCCGGCGGCACGGCCTATTCCCGCGTCTGGGACTGGGCCCGCTTCCGCGAGATCGCCGACGAAGTCGGCGCCTACCTGATGGTCGACATGGCCCATATCGCCGGCCTCGTCGCCGGCGGCGTGCACCCCTCGCCCGTGCCGCATGCGCATGTGACGACCACCACGACGCACAAGTCGCTCCGCGGCCCGCGCGGCGGCATGATCCTCTCCAACGACGAGGCGATCGCCAAGAAGATCAACTCGGCGGTGTTCCCGGGCCTGCAGGGCGGGCCGCTGATGCACGTCATCGCCGCCAAGGCCGTCGCCTTCAAGGAAGCGCTGCAGCCCGAGTTCAAGGCCTATGCCCGCCAGGTTGTCGCCAACGCCCGCGCGCTGGCCGCGACGCTGATCGAGAACGGTCTCGACGTGGTCTCGGGCGGCACCGACAACCACCTGATGCTGGTCGATCTTCGCAAGAAGAACGCCACCGGCAAGCGGGCGGAAGCTGGCCTCGGCCGCGCCTACATCACCTGCAACAAGAACGGCATCCCGTTCGATCCGGAAAAGCCCTTTGTGACCTCGGGCATTCGTCTCGGCACGCCGGCGGGCACCACCCGCGGCTTTGGCGAAGCCGAGTTCCGCGAGATCGGCAAGCTGATCGTCGAGGTGCTGGATGGGTTGCGCGAAGCCAATTCCGACGAGGGTAACGCTGCCGTCGAGGCGGCGGTGCGCGACAAGGTCGTGGCGCTGACGTCGCGCTTTCCTGTCTACGCCGACTGAGATGACGGGGCGCCACCCCTTATCCGGCGCTTCGCGCCACCTTCTCCCCGACGGGGAGAAGAACAGGGCGCCGACCGCGCAGGCTGGTTTCCTCTCCCCGTCGGGGAGAGGGCGGACCGGCGAAGCCGGGACGGGTGAGGGGCGCTGGCCCGAGACTGAAGAGGTACGCTGATGCGCTGTCCCTATTGCGGAAATGACGACACGCAGGTCAAGGACAGCCGGCCGACCGAGGATTCCAACGCCATTCGCCGTCGCAGGATCTGCAATGCCTGCGGCGGCCGCTTCACCACCTTCGAGCGCGTGCAGCTGCGCGAGCTGCTGGTGGTCAAGAAGTCCGGCCGCAAGGTGCCGTTCGATCGCGACAAGCTCGCGCGCTCGGTCAACACCGCGCTGCGCAAGCGCGATGTCGAGCCGGAGCGGGTAGAGCGGATGATCTCCGGGGTGGTTCGGCAGCTCGAAAGCCTCGGCGATGCCGAGATCAGCTCCGACCAGATCGGCGAGTTCGTGATGGAGGGGCTGAAGGGCCTCGACGACGTGGCATTCGTGCGGTTCGCCTCGGTCTACAAGAACTTCTCCGCCGCCGACGATTTCCGCTCGTTTCTCACCGAACTCGGCAATGACGAGCGTCACAAGCCCAACCACGACGACGATTGAGATTGCGGTTCTGCCGCCTAGTGGCTAAGCCAAAGGGCAGAACATTGCGCGTCTCACCGCGTACAACGAAATGACTTTCTAGATATGGCCCAGCCTAAGCCACGTGATCCTTCGACTCCTCGCACCGCCAACCAGCGCGGCGCGGCGCGGCTGGCCGCCGTCCAGGCCCTCTACCAGATGGATGTCGGTCGCCAGACGCTCGAGGATACCCTGAGCCAGTTCAGCACCGTGCATCTCGGTCGCGAGATCGAGGGCGAGGATTACCTGCCGGCAGATGCCGACTTCTTCCGCCAGATCGTCACCGGTGTGATCAAGGGCCAGCTGCAGATAGATCCCGCCGTCGACGATGCGCTGGTCGACAGCTGGCCGATGGGCCGCATCGATGCGACGCTTCGCGCCATCCTGCGTGCCGCGGCGTTCGAGCTGCTGAAGCGCAAGGACATCCCGTCGCGGGTGGTGATCACCGAGTATGTCGACGTCGCCAAGGCCTTCTATGAGGACGACGCGCCCAAGATGGTCAATGCCGTGCTCGACGAGGTGGCCCGCAAGGCCGGCCGCGACAGCGAGCAGGCCAGGTAGGGCGCGATGGACGAGCGCGCCAAACAGACGACTGGCACGCCTCTTCGCAATATCGGTCTGCTTGCCACGGCGCAGGCCATCGTCGGCTCAAATCAGGCAGTGCTGGGAGCGGTCGCGTCGTTGACGGCGATCGCCATGATCGAGAACAAGTCGCTTTCGACGGTGCCCGTGACTTTCATGATCATCGGCACCGCGCTGGCCACTGGGCCGTCGGCCTATATCATCCACTCCTGGGGCCGCCGGCAGGGCTTCATGCTCGGCGCCGCGCTGGCCATCCCCGGCGCGCTGCTTGCGGCGCTGGCCGCGTGGCTCGGCAACTTCTGGCTGTTCACCGTGGCCTTGGGGCTGCTCGGCGTCACCTCGGCTTTCGCCAATCAATACCGGTTCGCCGCGGCTGACAGCGTGCCCATGGCCCTGAAGGCGCGGGCGATTTCCTGGGTGCTGGCAGGTGGCGTCATTTCGGGATTCCTCGGGCCCTGGCTCAGCATCCTGACCAAGGACCTGATCCCCGGAGCGACCTTTGTCGGCACCTATGTTGCGATGGCGGTGTTGGCGTTGATCGCGGTCGCGGTGCTGGCTCTCACCCGGCTCGCGCCCACTGCGGCGCAAGCGGCGATCAAGAAATCCGGCAGGTCGTTCAAGGCCTTGCTGAGCAGCGTCGACATTCTCGTGCCGATGCTCGGCGCCTCGGCCAGCTTCGCGCTGATGGTCATGGTGATGGTCGCGGCGCCGCTGGCCATGGTCTATGTCTGCGGGCACACCACGGAGGAGGCGGCGTTCGCCATCCAGTGGCACATCGTCGCAATGTTCGCGCCCAGCTTCATCACCGGCTCGGTGATCAACCGCATCGGCGCGCACCTCACGGCGGCGCTGGGACTGCTGCTGATCCTCGCGTCGGCGATCGTCAACCTCACCGGAATCTCGGTGGCGCACTTCGTGATTTCGCTTGTGCTGCTGGGGGTTGGCTGGAACTTCGGATTCATCGCCTCAACCGCGCTGCTGTCCACGGCCTATCGGCCCGAAGAGGCGGCGCGGGTGCAGGGGCTGAACGAGCAGGTGGTGTTCGGCGTGATGGCGCTGGCGTCGATCGCCTCAGGCCTGCTGTTGCAGCTGATCGGCTGGCAGTCGATCAACATCCTGGTGATTCCGCTTGCCGCGGCAGCAATCCTGGCGCTGGCATGGAGCAGCATGCGCCCCAGGAATGCCCCGGGGCTGCCATCGGCATGAACGCCGTCTGAAGCCATTCTGAACGTCAGATCGACGAGATGATCGACTCGAGGAACGTGCGGTCCTGGCCGTAGGACGGAGTGCGGCGGCTCTCGATCGAGAACGACTTGCCGTCCTTGACGCCCAGCCGCTCGGTATCGACCACCTTGTTCTTCTTGTCGAAGTAGACGACCAGCAGGGTGCGCTCCTTGCTGAGCTCCATTCCGAAGGCCGTCTGCTGCACCTTTTCGCCCAGGTAGTACCAGGCGGTTTCGGTGGCGAAGGAGTTGGTGACCTGCGGCGAGCCGAGCACGGCGGTGACCAGCGCGGCGCTCTGGCCAACGCGAATCTGCGCCACGGCATCTTCGGAGATTTCGTAGCCGCGGGCCCGCGACTGGGTCAGGCTCATGCCGCTGCTGCAGGCCTCAAGCGACAGGCTGAGGAGCAGCACGGCGGTAATCGGGAGGAGGCGGTTAGTGACGGTGCGCAAAGGCATCAATTTGACTTTCCCGATCGCTGTCTACTATTAGCACGGCCTTGGCCGAGCGGGCACTGTGTAGCTGTCAAAGGCGCCCGCTGGCAAGCTAGGTTGCATCCTTGCCCGAACCCTTCCACACCGGCAGCACCTTGTCCCGCAAAACCGCGGAGCGCGACTGATGATATTGAACTTGTTCAGGAAAAACCCGGCCACGGACGCTGTTTATGCGATCTATACAGCTATTGTGGCGCAATCCCGGCAACCGGTGTTCTACGCCGAGTGGGGTATTCCGGACACGGTGACCGGCCGTTTCGACATGATCTCGCTGCACCTGTCGCTGCTGTTCCGGCGGCTGCGCGTCGAAAAGCAGGCCGGGGCGGAGTTCAGCCAGGCGCTGTTCGACTTGTTTTTCAAGGACATGGACCGTTCGCTGCGCGAGATGGGGGCAGGCGACATGGCCGTGCCCAAGAAGGTGCGGAAGATGAGCGAGCTCTTCTATGGCCTGATGACCAGCCTCAATGAGGCGATGGATCGCGACGACCGGCCGGGCGTCGAGGCCGTGCTGCGTCGCAACGTCTATGGCGAGGCCGACTCGAGCCATGCCGCCGCATTGGCGGGTTACCTCTTTACCCAGTACGACAAGCTGGCCGGGCAGCCGCTCGGCGATATCGCCGGCGGGCGCCTCGAACTGGCGGCTGCAGCATGAGCGGGGAGCTGAAGCAGGTGCGGATACCGGATGCCAGCATCCGCCTCGATTCGATGCCGACCGCCGGGCGCGACCTGGTGCTGTCGGTGGGGGCGGCCGACCGGCTGGCGATTGCCGACCAGCTGGGCATCACCGCCGTGGAAAAGCTCGACGTGAGGCTGCATGCCGTGCGCTTCAAGGGCGGCATCCGGGTGACCGGGCGGCTGATCGGCACCACGGTGCAACCGAGCGTGGTGTCGCTGGAGCCCGTGACGCAGGAGATCTCCGAGCCGATCGAGCGGGTGTTCCTGCCCGGCGGCGAGAAGGAGTACGCCGTCGCCGCCGATGCGGAAATCTTCGTCGACCTTGAAGGCGAGGACGTGCCGGACCATTTCGAGGGCAACGAAGCCGACCTTTCGGCGCTGATCATCGAAACCCTGGCCCTGGCCATGGATTCCTACCCGCGCTTGCCCGGTGAAACCCTGGGCGCGTTGGGCGATGATGGCGACATGGGAAGCGACTTGCCTTTCGCCGGCCTCAAAATCCTCAAGACTCCCGAGGACAAGGGGTAGGGTCCGGTTGCGTCCGGGTGATATCTTGCTTGGGGTAAGCGTTTGAGTATGTTGAAACCCGTCTCCGCTAGGGGACGCTGGACCAGGCGGCGATGAGCGACTCCATCCGTATCTCGGTTGACGCCATGGGCGGCGACAAAGGCCCGCGCGTGGCGGTCGAAGGCGCGCGCCTGTTCTGGCGCGAGCGCAAGAACACCAACTTCATCTTCCATGGCCGCGAGGCCGACCTGAAGCCGCTGCTCGACGAGTTTCCGGACCTCAAGAAGGTCTCGAAGATCGTCCATGCCGAGAACGTCATCTCGATGGACGAGAAGCCGTCGCAGGCCCTGCGCAAGGGCCGCGGCACATCCTCGATGTGGGCGGCGATCCAGTCGGTGAAGGACGGCGAGGCCGACGTCGCGATCTCCGGCGGCAATACCGGTGCGCTGATGGCGATGGCGACGTTCTGCCTGCGGCCCATCGAAGGCATTTCGCGTCCGGCAATCGCAGCGCTGTGGCCCACGCTGCGCACCGACATCATCGTGCTCGATGTCGGCGCCACGGTGGGCGGCGACGCCAAGCAGTTGACCGACTTCTCGATTCTCGGCGCGGCATTGGCTCGCGCGCTGTTCGACCAGGAGCTGCCGACGGTCGGCCTGCTCAATGTGGGCACCGAGGAAATGAAGGGCCACGACGAGGTGAAGGAAGCGGCGCGCATCCTCCAGGCGGCGAGCGGCGAGGGCTTCATCTATCACGGCTTCGTCGAGGGCGATGACATCGGCAAGGGCACTGTCGACGTGGTGGTGACCGAGGGCTTTGCCGGCAATATCGCGCTGAAGACGGCCGAGGGCACCGCCCGGCAGGTGGGCACCTATATCCGCGAGGCGCTGAAAGCCGATATCGTCTCGATGCTCGGCGCAGCCATTGCCGGGCAGGCGCTACAGGCGCTCAAGCGCAAGCTCGACCCCCGCAACATCAACGGCGGCGTGTTCCTCGGCCTCAATGGCGTCGTCATCAAGTCGCATGGCGGTACCGACGAGATCGGTTTCAAAGGCGCGCTGAGCCTTGCCTACGAAATGGCGCGCAGCCGTGTCATGGACAAGATTGGCGAAGGCATGCGCCGCTTCCCCACACTCAACGTGGCGCCCCAGGCAGAGGCGGCGCCCGCTCCCGAACCCGAGGCCAAACCCGCGTGACCGACAAGAAATCCATCATCCGCAGTGTTGGCGCTTACCTGCCGGCGCGTGTGGTGACCAATGACGAGCTGGCAAAGACCGTCGACACGTCCGACGAGTGGATCGTGCAGCGCACCGGCATCCGGCAGCGCCACATCGCGGCGGAAGGCGAGAACACCTCCGACCTCGCCGCGGCCGCCGGCCGCAAGGCACTGGAGAATGCCGGACTCACGATCGACGACATCGACCTGATCGTCGTCGCGACGACGACGCCGGACATGACCTTCCCGGCAACGGCTGCGGTGGTGCAGCAGAAGCTCGGCATGCACCATGGTGCGGCGTTCGACATCCAGGCGGTGTGCTCGGGCTTCGTCTACGCGGTGGCGACGGCCGACTCGTACCTCAAGAACGGGCTATCGAAGCGCACGCTGGTGATCGGCGCCGAAACCGCCTCGCGCATCCTCGACTGGAACGACCGCACCACCTGCGTGCTGTTCGGCGACGGGGCAGGGGCGGCGGTGATGGAGATCAGCAAGGGCGGCGAGGAGCGCGGCGTGCTGGCGACGTCGCTCCGCTCCGACGGACACTTCTGGAACAAGCTCTATACCGATGGCGGCCCGAGCTCGACGCAGTCGATGGGTCACGTCCGCATGGAGGGCAAGGAAGTCTTCAAGCACGCCGTCGGCATGATCACCGACGTGGTCTACAAGGTGCTCGAGGATACCGGCCACACCATCGACGATCTCGACTGGTTCGTGCCGCACCAGGCCAACAAGCGCATAATCGACGGCGCCGGCGTGAAGCTCGGCCTGCCGCCGGAAAAGGTGGTGGTGACCGTCGACCGCCACGCCAACACCTCCGCCGCCTCGGTGCCGCTGGCGCTGAACACGGCCGTCGCCGACGGCCGCATCAAGCGCGGCGACCTGGTGATGATCGAGGCCATGGGCGGCGGCTTCACCTGGGGCGCCTCGCTGATCCGCTGGTAGGCGGCTTAGCTTAGAAATACCCTTGGAACGGTGGCCGGAAACGGCCGCCGCTATTGCTGCGCCTTCCGGCCGGCGACATCCTGCACGCGATCACCGAATCTCACATCAGGTCGTGGCCGTGCAGCAGGTTGAACGCGAAGGCGTAGCGGACGCGACCGGGATCGACAGCCAGCTGTTGGTGCTGCTCGCGACAGTGGCCGTTTTCGCGATCTATGCCTGGTCGACCTGGGTCGGCACACTACCGCGGATCGCCTGGGACGAACTCGGTTTCATCGCACAGGCGCAACGGCTCGCTGGGGCGCCCGTGACCATCAACATGGGAACAGCGCCTTACTATCACGCCGGCTACTCGCTGTTGCTGGTGCCGGTGCTGTGGTTCACCCATGATCCGCTCGTGGCCTACAAGGGCTTCATGCTGGTCAACGCGGGGCTCGCGGCGCTGCTGGTGCCGCTGCTGGTCAGCATTGGCGCGGCATTCGGCTTCAAGCGGTCGCCGGCAATGGTGCTGGCGGCGGCCATTGTCGCGCTCTGGCCATCCAGCTTTTTCGTCTCCCACTACGCCTGGTCCGAGGCTCTGTTCCGGCTGGTATTCGTCCTGCAGGTCTGGTCGCTGACGAGGCTCGCGCTGAATCCACGGGCGCGATGGGCGCTATTGTTCGCCGCCACCGGCGCGGCGCTCTACGCGGTTCACCCCAAGGCGCTGCTGATCCTGCTGCTGACCCCGATTGTGCTGATCGCGCTGCGCGCGATGCGAACGGTCGACACGCGCGCCCTCGTCGCAGCGCTGGTGCTCTTCGTCGTTCTTGTGGCCGGCGAGATGGCTGCAATGGACTACCTGCACGCTGCGCTGTGGGGTGATGGAGCCTATTCGGCGGAACAAACGCTCATGGGCCGGTTGCTGCGGCCGGATGCTCTGCTTACCGGCCTGACCGTGATGCTTGGACAGTTCTGGTACCAGTTGGCGGCAAGCCTCGGCCTCGCCGGGTTGGGTCTGTGGTTCGCGGGCCGCCAGGCGTTGACACCCGGCGCTCCGACGCTCCGGCTGGTGGCGGGTTACGTGGTTGCGGCGGTACTTGCGGTTGCAGCCGCTTCAGTCGTGCAGATGCTGGAGCCGACGCGCGTCGATCACATCGCCTACGGGCGGTACATCGACAGCGCTTCGGTCGTGCTGATCTGGCTGGGCCTGTGCTGGCTCGTGCCGGGCGAGCGGAGCAGGGAGCAGCGGCTGGTTGGCATAGTCGGGGTCGTAGTGATCGTGGCGGCCGGCTGGCTGCTGGCGGTGCTGCCGTTGATGGCCGAGCTTGAGCCGGCGCATCCGGAGGCTGTCGCCGGAGTGGGCTGGCTCGCCGGGGTGGAGTCGACGCCGCTGCGCTTTTTCGGGGCAAGCTCGATATTCCTCGCCGTGCCTGCGGCGCTGCTGCTGCTTGCCGGCCGGATCGGCCGGATGATCGTGCTCGTGCTGTTCATCGGCCTCGCCGGAGCGGCGATCCATTGGCACGAGCTGCAGCATGCCGAGGTGCAGCTACTGTTTCTCAACGCCGATGTCGACGCGGTGCATAAGACGCAACTGGCGCCGCTGTACTGGTCGGAGGCGGTGCGCGACCAGTCGCCGTGGTCCTACTCGCTGCAGTACGCGCTCGATGCACCCTTCCTCGACATGGACGGGCCGCTGCCGGCCAAGGCCGGGTTGATCTCAATCGACCCGGCTTCGGACGGTCTCGCGTGCGCAGCGCGCCTGCCGCGGGGACTATACCTGTTGGCCAATCCGCCTGATGTGGGAACGGGCTGCTAGGGCTTCCGTCTCATAGCGAAGCCGATAAGGGCCAGCAGCACATCGCCGAATGTGGTGATCAACCGGTGGCCGAGCGCGATGGCGGTAGCGCCGGGGATACCGGCGGCGGTCAGGCCGGCGATCAGCACGGCGTCGCGCACGCCAAGGCCGCCTGGGGCGCCGGGGACGAGGAAGCCGATCAGCCAGGCGGCGGCGGTGATGCCGATGATCTGCGGCGAGGCCGCGCCGGGGCCGCCAAGGCTCCAGGCCAGCGCTAGCGCGAGGCCGCCGCTGCCGAGCATGAACAGCAGGTAGAGGCCGAATGCCAGTACGCCGCGACCGACGATACGGCCGGCGAGGCGCTGGACGTTGAGTCGTCGGGCAACGGCGGCGAAGAGCACGGTCACCACACCGGTGCATCCGATGACGATGGCGGGCAGCAGCCAGGCTTCGAGGCCGTGGAGACGCAGCTGATCGAGCAGCAGGGGCAGGGCAAGGAGCGACGCGATCACTCCACCAGCAGCCGAAAGCAGTGCCAGTTCGACGAGCTGGGCGATGCCGAGTGCGGTGTGGGAGGCACCGGCGGCGCGGGCCTCGACATAGCGGCCGACCATGTGGAGAACGTTACTCGGCAGGTACTTGTAGACCTGGGTGCGCGCGTAGATGGCCAGCGCCGGCAGGAGCGCGATGGCGGGGCGATCGATGGCCGCCAGCATGCCGTGCCATCCGAACGCGAGGATGAGCAGCAGCAGCGCGTAGGCGCCGCTGCCGCCGGCGATCGTCGCGAGGAACGTCGGTGAGGTGACATCGGCGCTGAGCTGGCCGAACGAGCGCTGGACGGCGAAGACCACGAACACCAGCGCGGCCAGCGTCACCGCAATGCCGGCTGCCTTGTGCCAGGGGCGGAGGCGCGAGGGCCTCGCGACGGTGTCTGGCTTCAGCTCATCCACTGCGGCACAGAATCATGGTCCAGGGCAGCGGGCGGCGGATCTCGACGATCTCAAAGCTCTGGGCGATCAGCGAGATGAAGGCCGACGAGGACCAGTGCTGGATGTGTCCTGGGGTGTTGCCAAGCTCGGCGATGTATTTGCCGCGCATCACGTTCAGCACGCGCCAGATCGGCTCGCGCGGCACGCTGACCAGCAGGTACGGGGCCGCGATCCTGTGTAGGGATGCAAGGGCGCGGGCGGTGTCGGGGATGTGTTCGAGCACCTCGCAGCAGATCGCGAGCGGGGCACTCTGCTCCGCCGTTAGGTCGTACAGTGAGCGAACCTCGAATGCAGCAGGTAGTGCGCGCTCGGCGCATTGCGCGTTGGCCTCGGCGACGCTGCTCGCCTCGAGGTCGGAGCCGTGCACGGTCCAGCCGCGATCGGCAAGCCGCATGCTGAGATTGCCCTCACCGCAGCCAACCTCATAGGCAGTGGTGGCGCCTGTCTTCGCCGTGAGCTCATCGAAGGCGGCGAGGAAGCCATCCATCAGCAGGCGCGCGACCGGGTTCCTGGTGTTGTACTTGTCATAGTGGTTGCCCGGGACGTTGACGTAGTCGTGCCCCACGTCGGTCGGCCCGCTCATGGGGCGTGCTCCCGGGATGGCGCGGTTCGCTGCAGTTCGGCCCGCAACTGCCGCTCGCGGATTTCCTCGAGCAGCCGCCGGTTGGTTGCGATGAGATCGGCGAGGATGCCGCCCACCGCGAGGATGCCCGACACCGCGAGGAGCCCCGCGCCGAGCACCAGTGACTGGATGTTGCCCGCGCCTTCGCCGATGGCGAAGTGGTAGAGGAAACGCACGAAGACGATGACAGCGGGCAGGGCGACGATGATCGCAAGGCCGAGGAAGAAGCGCAGCGGTTTGTAGAGCACGAAGATGCGGACCACCGTCAGGATCGACCTCGCCACGTAGCCACCGATGCTGCGGACCAGCCGCGAGGGGCGCAGGTCGCCGTTGACGCCCACCGGAACGGACGCGATGGCGATGCCGTTGCGGCCGGCCTGGATGATGGTCTCGAGCGTATAGGTATAGGAGTTGAACACGTTCATTCGCACCGCCGCATCGCGGTGAATGGCGCGGAAGCCGCTTGGCGCATCGGCGACCACCGTGCCGCTGGCCTGCTTCACCACCCACGAGCCGAGCCGCTGCAGCAGCTTCTTGATCGGCGAGAAATGCGCGATCTGCTCGATCGGTCGGGCGCCGACGACGATCAGCGCCTTGCGCGCGAGAATCGGCGCCACCAGATCGGGAATCGAGCGGGCGTCGTACTGGTTGTCGGCGTCGGTATTGACGATCACGTCGGCGCCAAGCCGGAGGCTGGCTTCGATGCCGGCCATGAATGCACGAGCCAGACCCTGGTTGGTCGGCAGCGATACGATGTGGTCGACGCCGTTCGCCCGCGCCACCTCGACCGTACGGTCGGTGGAGCCGTCATCGATCACCAGCCATTCGACGCGCTCGAATCCTGCCACGCTGCGCGGCAGGTCGGCGAGCGTGATCGCGAGGGTGGCTTCCTCGTTGAGGCACGGAATCTGGATGATCAGCTTTGGCAAGTTGGATCCGACGGTCGCGAGGGTCCACGACGTGTGGCGCCGGACCAAAACTCTCCACCAGAAGTCCGAATTCGCGGTTAACTCGGAGGGCGGGGCCGTCGCCCGGCCAGTTGGAGCGGTTGCGAAGTGGTCACGCCTTTGATTGGTAAGCCAGATTGCCAGTCACGTTACAGCGCGTTAATCTTTGACAAAATCCGTGGGTGGGGGCGCCTGACGGGGACCTGAAATGCAGGTAGGCGAAACGGAGGGGCGGCATATGACACAGAAGACGGTCACGCGAGCGGATTTGGCCGAGGCGGTCTACGAAGCGGTGGGCTTGTCGCGAACGGAATCGGCCGAGTTGGTCGAGCGCGTACTCGACCTGATCGGCGACGCGCTGGTCGAGGGCGCCAACGTCAAGCTCTCCTCGTTCGGCTCGTTCCAGGTGCGCTCGAAGAATCAGCGCATCGGCCGCAATCCCAAGACCGGCGAGGAAGTGCCGATCCTGCCGCGACAGGTTCTGGTGTTCAAACCCAGCAACGTGTTGAAATCCAAGATCAACAAATCTATGGTCCGGTCTGGAAAATAAGACTCTTTCCGGGCGGGTGAGTCCTTTTGGACAAGTCTCCAGACGCGTTTAGAACCATCTCCGAGGCGGCCGACGAGCTCGACCTGCCGCAGCACGTGCTGCGCTTTTGGGAAACGCGCTTTTCCACCATCAAGCCGCTGAAGCGCGGCGGCGGCCGGCGCTACTACCGGCCCGAAGACGTATTGCTGCTCAAGGGCATACGGCACCTGCTCTACGACCAGGGGTTCACTATCAAGGGGGTGCAGCGCATCCTCAAGGACCAGGGCATCCGCTACGTCATCGGCATCGGCGAGGGCCGCCCGGTGGAAGCGCTGGAGCACCAGCCGGCCGATACCGAGCCAGACGAGGACTTTGCATCGGAATCAGCGGTGCTCGTCGAGGACGACATGACCGAGGTTGCGCCCACGCCCGCTCGCCTGAAGCTGCCAAGCTTCAAGCCAAAGCCGGCTGGGCTGACCGCTGCCGACCGCGACAAGCTGTCGGATGTGCTGCGCGAGTTGCTCGACTGCAAGCGCCTATTGGAGCGGGCTCGCGAGGGCTAGGCCCCGTGGCCGCTATCGTCTGCGCCCGCGCCGTTGCCATCAAGCACGCCGAACGACTGCGAAGAACCATTTCCGTTGGCGTTGACCGCCCCGTCGACAGCGAGTCCACGCCGCAGCAATTCGCGCACCGCCGCGGCCCGGCTGGGCATTCGGTTGGCGAAACGAAAATCATCGAGCGCACGCAGTTCATCTGCCTCCAGCATGATCTGGAGGCGCTCGCCGCGGATCAGGTCGTTACCTTTGTAGGTCTTTTCGGACATCGCAGATCATGAGGTTATGAGGTCACTTACTCACTCAACTCATTAGACGCCGAATGGTTGCATGCAGCGCGTACTCATTCGCCCCAATGCGCTGCAAGGTGGCAACGCGCTAACTCCCATTTTCCTCGATTTTACGGGGTCGACGGCGCAAGCATGATCGCGAAGGAGACCGCAAGTGCTGTCAAATCCGCAGGTGGAAGGCTTTGGAATCGGAACCGTGCTGATCGTCGAGGACGAAGCATTGGTGTCGGTGATGATGGAAGATTTCCTGCTCGATCTCGGTGCGTCGGAGGTGATCGTCTGCGGCACGCCGGATGAGGCCCGGTCGCGGATTGGCAACCGTTCGGTGCACTGCGCGATCCTCGACGTCAAAGTCGGTGGCGCCGACAGCTTCGAGCTCGCCGACGAGCTGACCCACCGGAACGTTCCGTTCTTCTTCGCGACGGCAACGGGGCCGGAGGCAATCGTCGAGCGTCACCGCCATCGGCCCATTCTTGCCAAGCCCTTCTCGAACGCCCAGCTGCTCGAATTCCTCCACGCCACGATCTCCGAGCCGCGGCCGACGATTTGACGCCAGGCGCGCAGGCGCGAATGACAAAGGGGCCGGATGGCCCCCTTGTTCGTTTCTCGTTCCGGCCGTTACGCCCGCTTCGGGATCTGCACGTCCTTGAGCAGGATGGTGAAGCCCATGGCCAGCACATAGAGCGCGGCGACCCACAGGAACATCACGTTGATGCCGGCGCCGTAGTGGCTCAGCACCACATCGCGCGCCGCCTCCGGCAGGCCCGAAGCGATGTGCGGGCTGAGGCCGGTGAGGCCGTCGGGCAGTTGCGCCGAGACATCGGCGGGCAGGGCGGCGTTCTGCTGGGTCAAGGCGAAGGTCATCACCGCGCCGTTGATCGCGAGACCGATCGACGCCCCGATGGTACGGGCCTGGGTGATCAGCCCGGTGGCCGCGCCGATATCGCTCAGCGGCGCCGCGGCCTGGATGGCAACCATCAGCACCTGGAACTGCAGGCCCATCGAAATGCCGAACACCGCCATCATCAGCGCCAGAATCCACAGCGGCGTGTGGGCGTCGATAAAGGTGAAGGCGACCATCAGGGCAGCGCCCACGGCCATTGCCGCGACCGGCATCCACTTGTAGCGCCCAGTCGAGGCGATCACCCGGCCGGCGACCATCGAGATCACCATCGAGGTGGCCGATGCCGGCAGGAACAGGAAGCCGACCTCGGCCGGCCCCAGACCGGTGAGTGTCTGGAAGTAGAGCGCGAAGTAGAAGAACATCCCCAGCGTCACCGAACCGGCGATCAGCGAAACGATGGTGACGATGCTGATGGTGTGGTTGCCGAACAGCCGAAGCGGCACGATCGGCTCCTCGGCGCGGCGCTCGACCATGATGAACCAGAGAGCGGCGCCGACGCCGATCACCGGCAGCGCGAACGTCAAGAGGTCCGGGCCGGTGGGATCGAGCACGTGATCGCCCCAGTAGACGATGGCGGTGGTGGCGATAGCCAGCAGCACGCCGCCGAGATAGTCGACCTTGTGCTTCTTCTCGGTGAATTTCGACTTCATGGCGAAGCCGATCAGCGCCAGCACCACGAGGCCGACCGGCAGGTTGACGAGGAACACCCAGCGCCAGCCGAAGATATCGGTGATGTAGCCGCCGGCGACCGGCCCGAGGATCGAGCTCAACGCGAACACGGCGGACGAATAGCCCTGGTACTTGGCGCGGTCGCGCGGCCCGAACAGTTCGCCGATCATGGCGAAAGCCGAGACCATCAGCCCGCCGCCGCCAATGCCCTGGAGGATGCGGGCAGCGATCAGCGATTCCATCGACCAGGCCATGCCGCAGACCGCTGAGCCGACAAGGAAGAGGACGATGGCGGTCATCACCACGTTCTTGCGACCGTACATGTCGCCGAGCTTGCCGTAGAAGGGCGACACCGCAGCGGTGGAGAGGAGGTAGGCCGAGCCGACCCAGCCGAAGAGGTGCAGGTTGCCCAGTTCGCCGGCAATGGTGGGCAGCGCGGTGACGACGATCTGCATGTCGAGGGTCGCCATGAACATCGCGATCAACGCGCCGAAATAGACGAGCAGCGTCGTGCGGTCGGGGCGCGCTGGCGCCTCGGCGACCGGCGCGGCGCCGGAAATGGGATTCGTATCAACGCTCATTTGGAAATCTCCGAAACTCGGATGGCTTATGTGCCTCCCTCACATATGTGTCAACAGCAAATATGTGCACACAGCATGTAATTGACGTGAGCACATGAATCTGCTAGGCGCGGTGGCATGAAAGACAATCATGACATGCCGCTGCCGGTGCTGGCCTGCACGACGATCGGCGATCAGGAACTGGTTGCCCTGGCGCGAAGCCGCGGGCTCAGCGAGGCGGCGGCCCAGGCCGTTGGCGCGATCGATGGCGTGATGGCTAGAATCCGCCGCAACATGATGCGCCGCGAGTTCGGCCGGATCGTGCTGGCGCAGATCGCGCCAGATCTGGAAGTAGCCCACATGGACGTCATCAGCGCCATCGGCCATCGGATCGAGGGCGACGCGGAAGAGGTGACCGTCGGGCTGATCGCCGAGCGGCTCGGCATCGATCCATCGCGCGCCAGCCGGGTATCCGCCGACGTCGTCGACCGCGGCTTCGCCCGCCGCGTCGCCTCGCAGCAGGATGCGCGCCGCATCTGCCTCGAGTTGACGCCCAAGGGCCGGCGCTTCGTCGATGCTATCCGGCAGAGCAAGATGGGGATGTTCACCAGCGCACTGGGGCAGTGGGACGAATCCGAGCTGATCGTGTTCGCCAACCTGCTCGATCGCTTCAGCAGTTGGGCCACTGATCCCAAGGGGCTCACGGAGCGGGCGGCAGAGGTCAAGGCGTTGCTGGAGGAGCCCGAGGCTGGGCCCAAGCCGAAGCGGCAGCCTGCCAGGATCACCTGATATCCGCTTCCGCCGGCGGGCTGCTCGGCGTACAGCCGGCCACGATGCCGACATCGGCAGGCGGGCTGTTGCTCTGGGCCCCGGGCGGGCCACGCAGTAGACGGCGCGGTTTCCGCGCCGTAACACTTGGTGCTATGTCCAAGACCACCGCGGCCACGCTGGCGCTCGACAAGGCCGGCATCGCCTTCACCCATTTCCCCTACGATTACGATCCCGATGCGCCGCGTATCGGCCTGCAGGCGGCCGAGGCGCTGAACAAGGCGCCAGAGCAGGTGTTCAAGACGCTGATGGCGGAGGTCGACGGCAAGCCGGTCTGCGTCGTGGTGCCATCCGACTGCGAGGTGAGCATGAAGAAGCTCGCCGCGGCGTTCGGCGGTAAGTCCGCCAACATGATGAAGCCGGCGGACGCCGAGCGTCTCACCGGCTTCAAGGTCGGCGGCATCAGCCCCTTTGGGCAGCGCAAGCGCGTGCCCACGGCCATCGATGAGACCGCCGAACTATTCGACGAGGTGCTGATCAATGGCGGCCAGCGCGGCCTCCTGGTCGGGCTGAGCCCAACTGATGCGGCGCGCGCGGCCGAAGCGAAGCTGGTCGACCTGGTGGCTTAGAATACCGCCAGGTACTTCAGCAGCGAAACAATGCCGATGATGATCACGACGATCTGGATGATCTGCTTCACCCGGGCATCGACCGGCAGGCGCTGAACCAGCCAGAGGATGAGGACGACCACCAGGAAGGTGATGAGGATTCCGATAAGGACGGACATCTGTAATCTCCGTGACGCCGCGGAAATGCAGGCCCTTTCACAACGCGCGAGACGGCAAATCGTGACAGGCGCTCGCGAAATTCCTCTCCAGTGGCTTTCTTGAGTGGGGGGAGGGGAACCGGTCGCGCCGCATCGAGTTGCTGGTCGATGACCTCCCCGGCAGACCTCGTCGCACCTTCCGGCATTCACTTCGGTCCGCTTGGCGATAACTGGGTGCACCTCTGTGTCGACATGCAGCGCATGTTCGCCGAGCAGACCGAATGGCACGCGCCGTGGATGGAGAAGGTGCTGCCGGAGGTTGTGCGGCTGGTGGAGATGGGCCCAGAACGTACGGTCTTCACCCGCTTCGTTCCGCCCAGGTCAGCGGATGAGGTCGGCGGCACCTGGCGCCGCTACTACCAGCGCTGGGCGATGATGACACGTGAGCGGCTCGATCCCGCGCTGATCGACCTGATCCCCGACCTCGGACGATTTGCGCCACCCGCGCGGGTGTTCGACAAGCCGATCTACAGCCCCTGGCTGGGCAGCCGGCTCCACGCCGAACTGCTGGCCGACGGTGTCGACACGGTGGTGGTATCGGGCGCCGAAACCGAAGTCTGCGTGATGGCGGCCGTCATCGGCGCCATCGATCTCGGCTACCGCGTGATCATCGCCACCGACGCGATTTGCTCGTCCGCCGATTCCACCCACGACGCCATGGCGCACATCTACGACAGCCGCTTCGGCATGCAGGTGGAGACGGCGGAGGTGGCGGAGATCGTGGAGGCGAGGGGGCGGTAGCCCCGCTTCGATCGCATTGCCGCAAAAATGCCTCTTGCCTCAAAAGGCTGGTTTCTGTAGGCCTCCGCACCAGTCGGGGTGTAGCGCAGCCTGGTAGCGCATTTGTCTGGGGGACAAAGGGTCGTCGGTTCAAATCCGGCCACTCCGACCATTTCTTCTAAAGGCCTCAGAGGATAGCGGATTGGATATTGCCCCCAGCGATCCGCTCCCGGAGGAACTGTCGCTCGTCGCCGGCAGCCTCGAGCGCTGGCCGGTCGCCGATGGCGGCGCGCCGGTTCTGATCAATCTCTCCGAGAATCACACGTTCCGCATCGACGGGCCCAACGGCGCGCGCCATGTGCTGCGGCTGCATCGGCCGCGCTATCAATCGAAGACCGCGATCGGCAGCGAGCTGGCCTGGCTCGAGGCAATCACCGACGACACCGAGATACCGGTGCCGCGGCCGATTCCCGGAGCCGACGGCGAGATCGTGCAGGAGGTGGCGCCCGATCGGTTTGCGGCACTGTTCGCGTTCGAGAACGGCAGCGAGCCGCAGCCGGATGCCGACCTCGTGCCGCTGTTCGCGACGCTGGGGCGGTACGCAGCGACGCTGCACAATCACATCGCCACCTGGCAGCAGCCCGAGAAGTTCGTGCGGCCGATCTGGGACGCGGTGGGGATCCTCGAGGCGTCGGGACTGTGGGGCGATTGGCGCAAGGCGCCGCATGTCGAGGGCGAGGTGCTGGCCGACCTGACGGAGCTCGACGCGGCGCTCAGGACCGATCTCAGAGCCTATGGCACCGATATCGATCGCTTCGGGCTGATCCATGCCGACATGCGGCTCGGCAACCTCCTCGTCGATGGCGAGCAGACGATCCTGCTGGATTTCGACGATTCCGGCTTCGGCTGGTTCCTCTACGACCTGGCCGCCAGCCTCTCGTTCATCGAGACCTCGCCGCAGGTGCCGGCGCTGATCCGGGCGTGGCTCGGCGCCTATATGGAAATCCGGCCGCTGAAGCCAGAAGACCTCAGGATGATCGATACGTTGATCCTGCTCAGGCGCATGGCGTTGCTGGCCTGGATCGGCTCGCATGCAGAAACCGACCTTGCCAAGGCCCATGTGGAGCGGTTTGCGCTGGACACCGCGACAATGGCGCGGAAGTATCTCGCTCGCTGACGACCGGGGGAGGGCGCCATGCGCATCCTCGCCGTCGCCGATCTACACTACAGCCTGCCGCAGTTCGACTGGCTCGTCTCGGTCGCCGATCGCTATGACTTACTGATCATCGCCGGAGATTTGCTGGACGGCAGTTCCTTCGTCACCACGAGCGCCCAGATGGTGGTGGTGCTGAAGTATCTCGAGCGGCTGCGGGCGCTGGCGCCGCTCGTCGTATGCTCGGGCAATCATGACCTCAACCACGCCTACTCGACCGGGGAACGCTATGCGCGCTGGGTGCCCTATGCGCGTGGGAGCGGCGCGCATGCCGACAACGAGACCTTCGCGATCGGCGAGGATACGGTCACCGTCTGCCCGTGGTGGGATGGGGATATCGCCAAGCACGCGATCGGCAGGCAGCTGGCGGAAGCGGCGACGACGCGTGGGCGGAACTGGTTCTGGGTCTATCATGCGCCTCCGGCCGAGGCGCCGGTGAGTTGGTCGGGGTCGCGGCACTATGGCGATGTCGAGCTGGCGGCTTGGATTGTGCAGTACCGGCCGCAACTGGTGTTCAGCGGGCATGTGCATGAGGCGCCGTTCGCGCGCGGCGGCTCGTGGGCGTCGCGCATCGGGGATACCTGGGTCTTCAACCCTGGCAAGCAGGTGGGCGATGTGCCGACGCATATCGTGGTCGACTCCGAACTGAAGCAGGCGGCCTGGTTCTCTTTCGAGGGCGCGGGAACGCTCGACTGGGGCAACGGTAGCGCGCCCGAAGAGATGACCGAGTGGCCGGCCTGGCTGCCACGGGCTCCGGTGGCTGCCTAGAGGCGGGGATCGGGCTTGCCGTCACCGGCAGGAGCAGCAGGCTGCGAGGGGAGCTGCTGGTTGACCAGGGCTTCGAGCACCTCGTCGACCATGCCGAGATGGTCGCTGCGATCGCTGAATTGGTGCTTGAGGTCGGCGAGATAGGTCGTGGCGTCGATCAGCCGGCTGGCGAGGATGCGGGCGACGTGGAAGACGATCTCCGGCCGCATCTGCAGGAAGCTCTCGGCATCCTCGATGCGGTGGACGGTGACGGGCTCGATGGCGCGCACGGTGGCGCTGTGTGGGCGGCCGAGGAGGGCGGAGATTTCACCGAACACGGCGCCCGGCTCGTCGACCAGCGAGACGCGGACGTCGCCGCGCAGCACTTCGACGGCGCCGTCGACGAGGATGTAGAGCACGCCGCTGCTGGGACCTTCGGCGATGAGGATATCGCCGGTGTCGTAGCGCACCTTGGCGAGGTCCGCCGTGGTGGTGAGGACCGCCTGCATCGAGCTGCTCTGAGGTTCCATGCTGCCCCCGCTGTCGCGCTAGGGAGCAATCATGCCCTCAGGGAACGGGCGCCGCCAAGCCAAATCGCTTCTCGACATGCCGGTAGGCGGCGGTGACGCCCCAGATCAGCCCCGCGACGAGGAAGAAGTGGCGCCAGTGGTCGAGGTCGATGATCGCGGCTTCGCCCGCCAGCGGCACGAACACCGACACCAACGGGATCAGCAGCAGGCGGTTGGGGCCGGGGCGGGCGATGTAGGTGGCGCTGCGCCAGATGGTGACGGCAATGAACAAGATGAAGACGAAGCCACCGCCCCAGCCATAGGCGTGCAACACGTTGACGTATGTGTTGTGCGGCTCTTCCTTGACGCGGAGGTTGCGGAACTCGAGCGGGCCGAGGCCGAGCGGGTGCTGCAGCGCCAGGTCGAAGGCGTAGCCCTGGCGGCCGAAGCGGCCGCTCTCGCCGGTGTCATAGTTCTGCGACTGGGTGCGGAGCTCGATGAACGAGCGGAACTGCGGGATCGACAGGACGCCGGCCGCCGCCACGACGAGCAGCAGCAGGCCGAGCAGCGCGATCATCAGCATGCGCACCTTCTGGCGCGCGTGGGCTTCGAGCACGAACACCAGCAGGTAGACGATGGCGCTGGAGATGACGATGTGGCCCCAGGCGGCTCGGGAGAAGCTGGCGAAGATGCCCACCAGCAGGACGGCGTAGGCGAGTGCAGCCCAGGCGGCACGCTTGGGCGTGCCGATCAGCACACGCTGCAGCGCATACATGGCGGGCAGGATCAGGAACGGGCCGAAGACGTTGGGATCGTTGAAGAATGCCTTGGCCCGATCGTAGCGGGTGAACAGGTCGTGGCCGATGCCGAGGTAGCCGAGCGTGCCGAGGATGGCAGAGAGCAGCGCCGTCGCGAGGTAGGCGCCGACGATCAGGCGCATGCGGGCCCGCGGCGCGTCGGCGACGTAGTTGGCCACCCAGTAGGAGGTGAAGAACAGGAAGATCGTGACGGTCTGGTAGATCAGCGCGTCCGGGATCGAGCTGAACCTGACCTGGAAGGCGGCGATGATGGCGAACGGGATGAAGCTCGCGAACAGCACCAGCAGGCCCAGGGTCGAGCGGCGCAGCGTGAAGCCGGCGAGCATCGAGACGCCGAGGACGAGCAGGAAGGCGAGTTCGTACGGCGACGGTTCGGTGATCACCATGCCGCCGGCGAAGATCCAGAGGACGACGAGGGCGTCGAGCAGGGTGGTGGCGCGGGTGCGGAGCCAGGTGGCGCCGAGGGCCGAAACGGTGTGGACGCCGGCGGCGCTCACCTCAGAACGCGTTCTTGCGCTGGGTGAACAGCGAGATCGGGGTCATCGCGACGATCTTCACGTCGAGCCAGAGCGACCAGTTTTCAATGTAGTAGAGGTCGTGGTTGACTCGCTGCATGATCTTGTCGACCGTGTCGGTCTCGCCGCGCCAGCCGTGGATCTGGGCCCAGCCGGTCATCCCCGGCTTCACCCGGTGACGGGCGAAATAGCCTTCGACCGCATCGTAGTAGAGCTGGTTGTCGGCCTTGGCCGAGAGCGCGTGCGGACGCGGTCCGACGATCGAAAGTTCACCCAGAAGGACGTTGAAAAGCTGCGGAAGTTCATCGATGGAGGTCTTCCTGATGAACTTGCCGACCTTGGTGACCCGCGGGTCGTCCTTGGTGACCAGTTTCGTGGCGTTGGCATCGAGCATGTCGGTGCGCATCGAGCGGAACTTCCACATGTCGATGAGCTGGTTGTTGAAGCCGTGGCGCTTCTGCCGGAAGAACACGGGGCCCTTGCTCTCGAGCTTGATGGCGATCGCGGTGGCGATCATCACCGGCGAGAGCAGGATCAGGGCGGTGATCGCGACAAGCTTGTCGAACAGCCACTTGAAGACGAGGTTCCAGTCCGAGATCGGCCGGTCGGCCATGTCGAAGACCGGCACGCCGCCGACATAGGAATAGGCCTTCGAGGTGAAGCGCAGCTTGCTCATGTGGGCCGAGAGCCGGATATCGACCGGCAGCACCCAGAGCTGCTTCAGCATGTCGAGCACGCGGTGCTCGGCGAACAGGGGCATCGAAACGATGACGAGGTCGACCCGGGTCTGCCGGGCGAACTCGATGAGCTCGGCGACGCGGCCGAGCTTGGCGAGGCTGGCGACGGATTCGGGCGAGCGGTCGTCGTTGCGGTCGTCGAACAGGCCGAGCAGGTCGATGTCGTCGCTGGCACCGGTCTGGATGGATTCGATCAACGCCTCGGCATCCTTGCCGCCGCCGACGATAACGGTACGACGCCTCAGCTTGCCCTGCCGGGTCCAGCGGGTGACCAGCTCGTGCACGAAGGTGCGCGAGACGACCAGCACCACGAGGCCGGCGGCCCAGAATGTCACGACCCAGTTGCGCGACAGGGCATGGCCGCTGTCATAGAGCAACACCAGCGCGCCAAGTACGGCGAAGGCGGCGGTCCAGGCGAGCGCTGTCTTCCAGATCTGCGTGAAGCCCAGGCGATAGGCGGCGACGCTATGCATCCGGGCGAGGCTGATGAACAGTTGCGCCACGGCGACGACGCCGAGCGTGGTGATGACGCTGAGCAGCGTGTCACCGCCATTGAGCCCGAACAGCGTGAAGCCGGTGACCGTCAGGACACCGATCTCCGCGACCTGCGTGACGCCCGTCACCACCGCCGCCGAATAGGTCGGCTCGATCGGCTGGTCGGCGATCGCTGCGGCGAGGTCGCCCAGTCGCGGGGGGCCGGCCTTGGCCTTGGGCGGGTGGGCGACGTGCTCGAGGACGGCTTCTTTGGGATCGAGATGGAACATGGTGGGGGCGGCTCTTTGACTGGGCTCTTGTGGTTCAGCCGGACTTTAGGAAGATACCGATGAAGACTCGGTGAAACCCGTAGTTCGCCTGGTGTCGAGGACTCGCCGGTACAGCGCCTCGATCTGATCGGCCATGTGGGCGATGGAGAAGCCGGCGCGGATATGGGCGAGGCGCATCTCGGCCTCCTGCGTGGCCGCCGCGGGGTCGTCGAGGGCAAACTGCATCGCCCGACGGAGGGCCGGCGTATCGGCCGCGGGGAGCAGGCTCGACGCGGTGGGTCCGAAGATTTCCCTGACCCCGCCGACGTCGGTGGCGATCACGGGCCGGCCGGCGGCCGCGGCCTCGAGGATGACGTAGGGCAGCGACTCGGCGAGCGACGGAACCACGGCGATGCGGCCGAGGTGCAGGGTCGGGCGGGCCGGCTTGACGCCGAGCAGGGTAACGCGGTCGGCGAGGCCGAGCCGGGCGATCTGGGCTTTGACCGCATCGAGATCCGGGCCGCCGCCGGCCATGACGAGAGTGGCGGGGCGGCCGCCCGGCGCGCGAACAGGCGCCAGCGCATCGAGCAGGTAGGCGATGCCCTTCACGGCGCGGAACTCGCCGATGAAGACGAAATCGGCGGCATCGGGACCCGGCGTGATCGGCTCGAACTCCGAGGGCATCAAGCCATTGTGGATGACCGGGGCGGGGCAGGTGGGCTGGGCGATTTGCGAGACGTAGGCGGCCTGCGCAAAGGCGCTCTCGAACACGATGGCGTCGGTGGCCCCGATCAGAGCCCGCTCGATCAGGCGGAAGGCGAGGCCCGCCGGTGAGTGCGGCTTGTAGTTCAGTACGCCACCATGTGGGGTGTAAAGCGAGACCCGCTGCCTGGCGCCGATCCGCGCCAGCCGCGCGTTGAGGCCGCCTTTGGCGCCGTGGCCATGCAGCACATCGATCTGCAGCGCATCGGCAAGCTGCCTGACCTTTAGCGGCGTCATGAGGTCAGCGGCGCCGAAGACGCGCGGAATGGGGAGCGAATGGATGCCCAGCGGCGCGAGCGGCCGGAGCCTGCCGAGCCGCTCCTCGGTGAGGGCGTCGGTGTGGAGGCTATCGGCGACGATGCCGATCTGGTGGCCGCGGGCCGCCAATTCGTGCGTCAGGTCGTAGACATGCCGGAACAGGCCACCGACCGGGGCGCGGAGAATCTGGAGGATGCGGAGCGGCGCGGAATTACGGAACATGGCACGCAGTTTTGCGTACCGGGGTTTCCGAACCCTTTAGAGCCAGCGCTCCGACACCACGATGGTATCTCCGGGGTAAATGGGGAAGTCGAGGTCGACCGTCCCCTTGGCCATCTGGTTGCCCTGCCGGCGGTAGACGATCGCCCTGCCGCGGTCGGCCGTATCGGAGAATCCACCGGCTGTGCTGATCGCGGCGCGAACCGTCATGCCGTAGACATAGGGAAACTGGCCGCCGTTCTTGATCGCGCCCTGGATGAAGAATGGACGGTAAGTCTCGATTTCGACTGCAACACTCGGCTCGCGGATATAACCCTCAGCAAGTGCGGCAGTGATCGAGGCGGCGGCAAGCTGGGTGGTCTTGCCGCGCACCTTCACCGGACCGACCAGCGGCAGCGCCACAGCGCCCGAGTCGTCGACCTGGTAGCTCTTGGAGAGCTCGGCCTCGCCATAGACGCTGACCCGGACGACGTCGCCGGTATCGAGCGCGTAAGGGCCTTTCACGTCGACCAGGTAGGTCGAGGGACGGCCGTTCATGGCGCAGGCCGCGAGCGGCACGAGCAGCAAAATGAGGAGGAAACGCAGCCAGCGCATGGCCATCCCTGGAAACCCTGATCAGGGTGCCAGTGTCGGGGCGCTATGGTTAACATTCTGCTTAGAAAATCACGCAGCGGCTCTCACATTGCGAGGCCGCTTAACCGAATGCTTACCACGATGGGCCCATAGCTCGGGTGTAACAGTGAGGGCGGGCGAGTGAGTTCGGATTTCGAGCGCGCCGAAGATATGCGGATGGACGTGGGGGCACTCGTTGCTGCCGTGCTGTCGCGCGGGCTGCGGATCGTGCTCGTCACGGCTCTGCTGCTGGTGGCGACCGCCGCGGTCCTGCTGTTCATGCCCAAGACCTACGAATCCTCGGCGAGCCTCCTGGTCGAGGCGCGCGACAATATCTACACGCGCGCCGCCATGGAGGCGCCGACGAGCGGCAGTTCGGTGAACACCGAAGCGCTGATGTCGAGCCAGATCGAGCTGATCAAATCGCGCGACCTGCTGCTCGAGGTGGTCGATTCGCAGAACCTGCGTTCGGTGCCGGAGTTCTCCAATGCCGGCTTCTCGCCGATCGGCTTCGTCATGCGGCTGATCGGCCGTGTGCCTGAAGCGCGTAGCGTCGACGAGACGGTGCTCGGCAACCTGGCGGACCGGATGACAGTGATCCGCGAGCGCGACTCGGCCGTCATTTCGATCTTCGTGCGCTCGACCGACGCGGAACTGGCGGCTCGCGTCGCCAACGCCATCGCGGCAGCGCATGTGAAGCGCCGCGGGGCCCAATCGCTGACCGATACCGCGGATGCCACGGTGTGGCTGCAGGAAGAGATCGACAAGCTGCGTCCCAAGGTGAGCGCGGCGGAAACCGCGGTGGCCAATTACAAGGTCGACAACGACCTGTTCGTCGGGGCCAACAGTGTGCCGGTGACAGACCAGCAGCTGACCGTTGTCAGCACGCAGATCGCCGAAGCGCAGCAGCGCAAGAACGATGCCGAGGCGCGGGCACAGGTGATCCGCGGGCTGCTGGCGTCCGGGCAGTCGCTCGACGGCGTCAACGACGTCCGCAACTCGGTGGTGATCCAGAGCCTGTTGCAGACCAAGGCGAACCTGCAGGCAGATCTCGCGCAGAAGTCGACGACGCTGCTCGCCAACCACCCGACGATCAAGGCGCTGAAGGCGCAGATCGGCGAACTCGGCAAGCAGATCGTCGCCGAGGCCGATCGCGTGGCGGATTCGCTCGTTGCCGAGGCGAAGGTCGAGGCCGACCTCGAGCAGCGGCTGCGCGATGACCTGACCCGCGCCAAGCTCACGGCCGGCGACGCCACCAAGGGCAACGTGACGCTCGATAGCCTCGAGCGCGAAGCCAAGGCGCAGCGTGACCTGTTGGAAAACTACCTGGCGAAATACTCCGATGCCGTGTCGCGCACCGCGTCCAACTCGGCGCTACCCGATGTCCGCATCGTCAGCGAGGCCGCCCCGTCAGCAGAGCCGGCTTCGCCGAAGATCCCGCTGATCCTCGGTGCCGTCGGCTTCGTGGCGCTGGCGTTGCAGATCGGGGCGGTCCTGTTCGGCGAGCTGATGTCCGGACGTGCGCTGGTCGAGCGGGAGACGGTGGTGGTCTCGGAAGAGGAAGCGCTGCCCGAGGATGCCGAGGCGGTGGCTGTGGCCGACGCGATCGCCGACGAGCCGGGGGTCGCCGGGCAAGCGAGCCCTGCGGCCGCCTCCCGGCCTCCACTGGCTGATGACCTGACGCAACTGTCGGCCGCAGTCAGCTCGCATCAATTGCGTACGGTGCTGCTCGCGAGGCTCGACGATGGGCCTGAGGCCGTTATCGTGATCGACCGGTTGCTGGAGGACGCGCTGATGAGCGACCTGAGCGCCGTTGTCGTGGACGCCGGCAGCGGCGAAGCCGGCACCGCACTTGGCCTGACCGACCTCGCGGCGGAGCGGGCCGACTATGGCGACGTCATGCAGCGCGCCGGCGAGAATCTCGCGGAAGTGCCCTGGGGCCGGCTGTCGACGCTGGATCGCCGGTCGTCGCGGCCATTGACCCTGATCGAGGCGCTTGCCGACATCTATCACGTGGTGATCGTCGACACCGGGCGCGTTGGCGTGGCTTCGGGCCTGCCACTGTTCAGCGGAGCGCGCGCCACTGTGGTGCTGGTGGCAAGCGAGGCAAGCGGCCCGGTGGCGGTGTCTGCGGCACGGCGCGATATCGTGGCGCTCGGTTTCGAGGTTGGTCGCGTGGTGAGTCTCCCTGCCGTCAGGGCCGACGTGGCGTAAGCCCGATGGCCGAGTTCAAGTACAGGCTGATCGGCGCCGCCTTCGAGCTGTTGTGGGCGAGCCAGCTGACGCGCCTGATCCGCAGCCGCTCCAAATCGCGCGGTGTCATCTTTACCCTCCATCGAGTGCTGCCCGACGACCCAGCGGATTTCTCGCCCAACGCCATCCTGCAGGTGAAGCCGGACTTCCTCGAGTTCACCATCGGGCGGGTGCGCGAACTCGGCTTCGACATCGTCGACATGGACGAGGCGGCGCGCCGCATCGAGGCGGACGAGCCGGCAAAGCCCTTCGTGGTCTTCACCTTCGACGACGCCTACCGCGACAATCTGAGATACGCGTTGCCGATCCTGCGGCGCCAGCAGTGCCCGTTCACCCTCTATGTGCCGACGGCGCTGGTCGATGGGGTCGGCGAGGTGTGGTGGCAGGCGCTCGAGGATATCGTCGCAGGGCAGAATGCGCTGGCCGTGACCTATGCCGGCGACACCGAGTATTTCGTCACCGCGAGCCTTGAGGAAAAGCAGCGGGCCTTCGACAGCCTCTATCGGCGCATGCGCACCATGCCCGAAGCCGACCGCGTCAAGCTGATCCGCGACCTCGCCCGGCAGTACAATTTCGACCTGGCGCAGCATTGCCGCGAGCTGATCATGGATTGGTCCGAGCTGCGGAACTTCGCCGCCGAGCCGCTCTGCACTATCGGCGCGCACACGGTGCACCACTATGAGCTGGCAAAGCTCAGTCCGGCCGACGCGCGCAACGAGATCGAGCAATCGGTCCGCATCCTGAAGGCGCAGTTCGGCAAGACGCCGCTGCATCTCAGCTACCCGATTGGCGGGAGTGCCTCGGCCGGGCCGCGGGAGTATACCCTGGCTCGCGAACTGGGGTTGCGCACGGCGGTGACGACGCGGCCGGGCGGACTTTATGCCGGCCATCGGCATAGCCTCCACTCGCTGCCGCGGGTGTCACTCAACGGGCAGTTCCAGTCGCGGCGCTATGTCGATGTCTTCGCCACCCCGGCGGTGTTCTCAATGCTGCCGGGTTGATCGGTTCTATCCCTCGCCTTCTCTTTCGACTGATTCACTTTCGGAGCTTTCATGGCAGACCTCATCGTCGACGGCGCGCACCCGGTTTCGGGCACCATCCGTCCGTCCGGCAACAAGAACGCGGTGCTCCCCATGCTCTGCGCCACCTTGCTGACCGACGAGGAAGTGACGCTGAGCAACGTCCCCGAGATCAGCGATATCGACAAGCTGGTCGAGTATTTCCGCACCAAGGGCTCTCGTGTAGAGCGCAGCCTCGAGGCGCGGACGCTGACCATCCAGCACGACTTCAAGGCCTTCGCGACGAGCGACGCCGAGCTGCCGGTGGGCATCCGCGCCGCCGTGCTGCTGCTGGCGCCGGTGCTGCTGCGCAGCGACCACCTGATTTTCGACACCGAGGCCAAGGGCTGCGCACTCGGCGTACGTGAGATCGACCCGCATCTCGAGATCCTCGAGCGCTTCGGTGGCACTATCGCCGGCACGCATCCGTTCCGTGTCGAACGGCGCAACGAGATCCGCGGCACAGATATGTGGCCCGACTACGCGTCGGTAACCGCCACCGAGACCTTCGTCATGATCGCGGCGCTCGCCAAGGGCACCTCCACCATGAACAACGCGGCGTCGGAGCCGCATGTGCAGGCGCTGTGCGACATGCTGGCGGCGATGGGCGCCGATATTGACGGCATCGGCACCTCGCGGCTGACCGTGCGCGGTGTGGGCAAGCTGTCGGGCACGACGGCACGGGTTCCCGATGACCACCACGAAGTGGCGACCTTCCTCGCCATCGGCGCGGTTACCGGTGGCCGGCTGACGGTCGAGACCGACATGGGCCCGCAGCTGACGCTGATCCTCCGCCAGTTCGGCAAGCTCGGGCTGGAGTTCGAGGTGGGCGAGGGGAAGGTCACTGCGACCGGCTGGACCCGCAAGGTGACCGAGCCCTACACCGCCGAGATGCTGCCCAAGATCGAGGCGGCACCCTGGCCGTATTTCCCGGCGGACCTCCTGCCGCATGCCATCGGCATCTCGGTCGGTTGCACCGGCGACATCATGTTCTGGAACAAGGTCTATGAGGGGGCGCTGGGCTGGAGCGCGGAGCTGCTGAAATTCGGCGCCCGGGTGCACCTGTCCGACCCGCACCGGCTCGTTGTCTTCGGCGGCAATCCGCTGCGGCCGGCGACGGTCGAGGCGCCGTACATCATCCGGGTGGTGGTGGCGCTGCTCCTGGCGGCGATCCAGATCCCCGGCGAGTCGCGCATCAAGAACGCTGACCCGATCCGGCGGGCCTATCCGCACTTCGTCGAAAAGCTCAGCGCTCTCGGCGCCAAGGTGCGCTGGGAGTAAGCGAGGCGCTACCGACCCCTGGAGTATATCGTTGGAGACGGAACGTGGGATTTCTGTTCGGCCTGATGACGATAGTGCTTGTATCTAGATGGATATGGGGTCTGGTGGTCTATTTCACCCGCCGGGACGAGTACAAAGACATCATCAAGACCGGAATGTACCATGGCGAGGAGGGTGGATCCAAAGAGGTTAGCGTAGAGAACCAACTGTTCTTTTCGTATCCCCTTGGAATCCTAATTGCCGGTTTGTTGACCTACGGAGCGTTCTTCGGTCACGGGTGACGAGCCATGGTCAATCCGGCTTGGCCATCCAGCGGATGATCCAGGTCGCGGGGAAGAACCAGCCCATGCCCATTACGGCGAAGAAGCCGATGAGCAGCCACCATACGGCGGCGCCGAGGAGGCTCATGTAGATCCACATGCCGAGCACCGACCAGACGAGCAGCGAAAGCAGGATCAGGATGGTGCCGAGGAGCTTGCGGGTGGACTGGGTCATGGCTTTCCTGGGTCGGGATGCGGCATCGCGGCCATTGTCAGACGGCCGCCGCCGGGAGTAGTTCGGGGCGAAAGGAACCCATCTTGGCCCTCAGCGCAACCGAACAAACTGCCACAGCAGCAGTATCCACCCGCGATCGGCTGAAGCCGGTCCGGATCTGGCTCTACCTGGTGGCGCTCCTGGTGCTGACCATGGTGGTGGTGGGCGGCGCGACGCGGCTGACCGAGTCGGGGCTTTCGATCACCTCATGGAAGCCGGTTTCCGGCACCATTCCGCCGCTGTCCGATGCCGACTGGCAGGCCGAGTTCGAGGCCTACAAGCAGATCCCGCAGGGGGTCCAGAACTCCTGGATGGGGATCGAGGACTTCAAGTCGATCTTCTGGTGGGAGTGGGCGCACCGCTTCCTTGGCCGTTTCATCGGGCTGGCCTTCGCGGTGCCGTTCCTGGTGTTCCTGTTCCAGAAGCGCTTCACCTGGAGCCTCGCGGCCCCGCTCGCCGGGCTGTTCGTGCTTGGGGGCTTCCAGGGCTTTCTCGGCTGGTGGATGGTCTCGTCGGGCCTGTCGGAGCTGACCTCGGTTTCGCAGTACCGGCTGGCGGCGCACCTTAGCGCGGCGGCGCTGCTGTTCATCGCGCTGATCTGGGTGGCGCGGCGGCTTGAGCCTGCCAAGGCTGCCACCCCCACGGGTTGGCCGGTGTGGCTCCTGTTGCTGCTGATCCTGGTCCAGATCGCGGCGGGCGCCTTCGTGGCCGGGCTCGATGCCGGCATGGGCTACAACACCTGGCCGTTGATGGATGGAGCGCTGATCCCGCAGGGGTTGGACGCCATAGACCCGTTCTGGAAGAACCTGTTCGAGAACACGCTGACCGTGCAGTTCAGCCACCGGATGATCGCCTATGCGGTGGTGCTCTATGCCGGTTGGCTGCTGTGGCGGCAATCGCGGCGCGGCGGCTTCGGCGGCGTACACGGCTGGCTGCCCCGCATTTCGGCGCTGATCTTGCTGCAGGTGGCGCTCGGGATTGCGACGCTGCTCAACATGGTGCCGATCTCGCTGGCACTTGGCCACCAGGCGCTGGCCTTCATGCTGGCTGGGGCGGTGACGGCGTATCTCGCTGATGCGACGCCGCGGCGAGCTTAGTCCACTCGTAGTTGCCTCCCCACTGGCCGTCATCCCGGCGAAAGCCTGGACCCAGTGCTCGCCGGTCTCAGGCGGACAGGCCTCTCCGACCTTGCTGTGACAGACCGTAAAGGGCAGTGCCGTTCCGACTTTCGAGCAGTGGGTCCCGGCTTTCGCCGGGATGACGGCCAGTGGAGTGGTGTAGAGTGAGCAAAATCAATTACCTAGCATGTGGTATCATAATACCAACAGCGCAAACCATTGAAAATACAGCGCTAAATCTTTCCACTTGACGCTTTCCTGTCGCGTCCGTATATCCGCGCCACGAATACGGGGCAGGGGTCTCTCTGTCCGCTTTCAAGGAAAACGAAATGAGCACCTACACGGCGAAGCCGGACGAGATCCAGAAGAAGTGGATCCTGATCGACGCCAAGGATCTGGTGGTTGGCCGCGTCGCCTCCATCATCGCCATGCGTCTGCGCGGCAAGCACCTGCCGACCTACACCCCGCACATGGATACCGGCGACCACGTCGTCGTGATCAATGCCGACAAGGTGAAGCTGACCGGCAAGAAGCTCGATCAGCGCCGGTTCTTCTGGCACACCGGTTATCCCGGCGGTATCAAGGACCGTACGCAGCGCCAGCTGCTGGAAGGCCGTTTCCCCGAGCGCGTGCTCGAGAACGCCGTCCGCCGCATGATCCCGGAAGGCCCGCTCGGCCGCAAGCAGTACGGCAACCTGCGGGTTTATGCCGGTGAGACCCACCCGCATGAGGCTCAGGCGCCCGTGAAGCTCGACGTCGCTTCGTTCAACTCCAAGAATGTGAGGGCCAAGTAATGGCCGAGACCATCAATTCGCTCGAAGACCTGGGCACCGCTTCGGTCGCCGCCGTCGTCAACGACGCGCCGGTGCATGTCCAGAAGCTCGACGCGCAGGGCCGTGCCTATGCCACCGGCAAGCGCAAGAACGCCATTGCCCGCGTCTGGGTGAAGCCGGGTAACGGCAAGATCACCGTCAACGGCAAGGAGTTCAACGCCTTCTTCGCCCGTCCGGTGCTCCAGATGGTGCTGCAGCAGCCGATCGTCGCCGCGGCCCGCAAGGACCAGTACGACATCGTCGCCACGGTTTCCGGCGGCGGTCTCTCCGGCCAGGCCGGTGCGGTGCGTCACGGCATCTCCAAGGCGCTCACCTATTTCGAGCCCGAGCTGCGCGGCGTGCTGAAGGCCGGCGGTTTCCTCACCCGCGACAGCCGCGTGGTCGAGCGCAAGAAGTACGGCAAGGCCAAGGCCCGTCGTTCCTTCCAGTTCTCCAAGCGCTAAGCTTCGAGTTCTCAGAATTCCGGAAAGGCCCGCTTCGGCGGGCCTTTTCTTTTCTGGCTACCGCTTCAGCGGGTAGGGATCGAGCGCCGAGTAGACCTCGGCGTCGTAGGCGGCGGCGTGGTTGTTCGGTCGCTGTGCCCGTTCGCGCAGCAGCTCCCGCATCCGGTGCTTCCAGCTGTAGGGCCGAAGGGCAGGGCGATTGCCCCTGTTCTCGGGAATGACGATTCGGATATCGCCTGAGGTCTTCTCCCCTTCGATGACCCAGCCGAGTTCGGGCAGGTCCAGCCGGTAGTCCCCAACCTCGACCGGCAGCGGCTGCTCAGGAGCGGTCCAGTATGCTGAACCCGGCGGATGCAGCAGCGTCGGGATCACCGAGCGTAAGCCCCAATGGCTGCTACCCGGGCCGGAGTAGCTGTCGAGGAGCCGCGGATCGTCGCCGAAATAGCCCTGGGTCAGGGTGCCGTCGCGCGCCGCGCCATGGGCAAGGAAGTATCGCCAGACGCAGTCGTTGGCCCGACGCGACAGGCCGAGCCGGCGAGGGCTCGGATCAAGCAGCGTGGCGACCGACAGGGGAGCACTGGCGGCCGTGCGATAGCAGACGCTCCGTCCCATGATCGGGATGCCTTGCGAGCTGATCAGATGCGCTGTGAGGTCGGCCGAGGCGAGGACGGCGCTGCGCATGAACTCGGCGTCGTAGTCGGGGTGCATCAGATGCAGGAATGCCAGCTGATAGGTGATGCCCCAGACATTGTAGCAGTCGACCACCCGGTGGGTCGCCGAATCCGAGAACCAGCCATGGGCGAGATAGTGTGGCTTGAACCTCTCGTAGTCCGGGAGCGCCGTAACGGTCCGCCCTTCGAGCGCGGCGACGACGGCCTCGCAAGTGGCGCCGAACAGCAGCCAGTTGTTGACCGGCCGATCCGAGGCAGCCGCACGGCGCAGCCAGGTGAGGAGGTTGGATTGTGTCCGGGCATCGAGCATCGGCCAGATGGTGTCCCGCCCGATCCACAGCGTGATGGCGATGTCGCTGGCCTCGACCAGAACCTGGGCCCAGTCGTAGGGATCGCTCCAGTAGGCGGGATGCGCCGGATCGGCTCCGGCCGTGAGCCCGGAGGCGAGCATCTGGGCGAGGTCGACGCCGCGACCGCTCGGCAGGCCGGAAATCACCGGGCTGCGGCCGCCGGCAATCCAGGCAGCAAAGAGCGGGGCGGTTCGCGCAAACCCTTCGACTCCAGCGACGCGATAGCCGTGCCGGCTACCCCTGCCGCGATACTGGGCGCGCTCGAAATCGGGCGTCGCGGCGGCGAGGAAGCCATCGACGAAGTAGTGGAACAGCGTCTCGTAGCGTTGCTCCGCTTCGATGCCGCTCTCGAGGAAGTCGCGCACCAGCGCCGCATCCGCTTCGCTTGGGCGAGTGGGAGCCGGGCGGTAGCGCAACCAGCCCAGTCCAGTCGAGAAAGGCATACGCATGGATGCTCCGATCCGGACCAGCGTAGAGTGGCTTGGGCATGGACCGCAACTACGGCCGCTTGCGAGCACCGTCCGTCCAAGATACGCATTGCCGCGTTCAGACGAGCAGCCAATGCCGCAGCCCAAGACCGTTCTCATCGTCACCGACGCCTGGCACCCACAGATCAACGGGGTGGTGCGCTCGATCGAGCTGGTGGCGCGAGAGATGGAAAAGCGCGGCATCACCGTCAAACTGCTGACGCCGAACGAATTCAAGACCTTCCCGATGCCGGGCTATGGCGAGATTCGGCTGAGCCGGACGCTGATGAAGCCGGTCTACGCGCGGATCGAGGCGGCGGCACCGGATGCGATTCACATTGCGACCGAGGGGCCGCTCGGCATCATGGCGCGGCGCTGGTGCCGGCGGAACGGTTTCGCGTTCTCTTCCGCCTATCACACGCAGTTCCCTGAGTACCTGCGGGCCCGGCTGCCGGTGCCCCTGCGCTGGAGCTACCGGTTCCTGCGCTGGTTCCATGGCGCGGCGAAGTACTGTCTCGTGGGGACGCCGCATTTGAAGACGCTGCTTGAGCAGCGCGGCTTCACCAACGCGGTGATCTGGCAGAAGGGCGTCGACACCGAGCTGTTCAACCCCGCCCGCCGTGAGCCCCTGGCCTGGGATGGACCGGTGTTCCTCTATGTCGGGCGCGTGGCGGTGGAAAAGAACATCGAGGCCTTCGTGGCGCTCGACCTGCCTGGGACCAAACTGGTGGTAGGCGGCGGGCCCAGCCTCGAAAAGCTCAAGGCGGAATACCCCGATGTGGTGTTCGCGGGCCCCAAGCAGGGCGAGGAACTGGCGCGGCTGTTTGCTTCGGCCGACGTGTTCGTGTTTCCGTCCAAGACCGACACCTTCGGCCTCGTACTGCTCGAGGCGCTGGCCAGCGGCACGCCGGTCGCGGCGTTCCCGGTGACCGGCCCGATCGATGTGATCGGCGACGCGCCGGTTGGCGTGCTGGACCACGACCTCAAGGCGGCGGCGATCAAGGCGCTCGATATCCCTCGCGATGGCTGCCGGGACTACGCCGAGCAGTTCTCCTGGGGCGCCAGCACCGACCAGTTCCTGAGATACTTGCCGGTGAGGGGCATGGGGGCGTCAGAGCGCACTTGACCTCCGCCCGTCTCGGCCACTAAAGCTCCGCAATCCTCGCTCAGGGTTTTGGACATGACTCAGGGAGTAGCAGCGCTAATTGCAGCCGCCGGTTTTGCCGGTGCGGCCGCATGCGCTAGCGCCCCCGCTCGCTAGCTCTCCCCGAGCGCCGCAATGCGGCTGGGGAGAGCGGAACCGAACGAGCCTGCCGCACACGCGGCTTAACCGAGTCAAAACCATAATTCCGCGATAATCGGCGCCTCACTGAAGGCGTTGCGGGCACCACGGGTGCGTCGCGGGTCACCGAGGTTCCAATGAACGAAGATTTCCACCGCATCCGCCGCCTTCCGCCCTACGTCTTCGCGCACATCGATCCGATCAAGGCCCGGCTCCGCGCCAGCGGTGTGGACATCATCGACCTGGGCATGGGCAACCCCGACATGCCTACGCCGCAGCACATCGTTGAAAAGCTGCAGGAGACGGTAAAGGACCCGCGCACCCACCGCTATTCGTCGTCGAAGGGCATCCCGGGTCTTCGCAAGGCCCAGGCGAGCTATTATGGCCGCCGCTTCGGCGTGAAGGTGGACGCAAATACGCAGGTGGTGGCGACGCTGGGCTCGAAGGAAGGCTTCGCCAATATGGCGGCGGCGATCACCGCCCCGGGCGACGTGGTGCTGGTGCCGAACCCGACCTATCCGATCCACGCCTTCGGCTTCATCATGTCGGGCGGCGTGGTCCGCTCCATGCCGGCCGAGCCGGACGAGAATTTTATGCGCGCGCTCGATCGCGCCGTGCGGCACTCGATCCCAAAACCCATCGCGCTGATCCTCAACTACCCGGCCAACCCGACCGCCTACACGGCGTCGCTGGATTTCTACAAGGAAGTGGTCAAGTACTGCCGCGAGCACTCGATCTTCATCCTCTCCGATCTCGCCTACTCCGAAATCTATTTCGATGACGAAGTGCCGCCTTCGGTGCTGCAGGTCGAAGGCGCGATGGACATCACCGTCGAGTTCACCTCGATGTCCAAGACCTACTCGATGCCCGGCTGGCGCGTCGGCTTTGCCGTCGGCAACGAGCGGCTGATCGCAGCGCTGACCCGGGTGAAGTCGTATCTCGACTACGGCGCGTTCACCCCGATCCAGGTAGCGGCTGCCGCGGCGCTGAACGGCTCGGACGACGTCATCGATGAAGTGCGCAACGTCTATCGCACCCGCCGCGACGTGATGGTGGAGAGCTTCGGCCGCGCCGGCTGGAACATCCCGTCGCCCAAGGCGACGATGTTCGCCTGGGCCCCGATCCCCGACCAGTTCGCGCATCTGGGCTCGCTGGAGTTTGCGAAGCTCCTGATCCAGGAGACCGGCGTCGCCGTCGCCCCGGGCGTCGGCTTCGGCGAGTACGGCGACCAGTACATCCGCCTGGCGCTGGTCGAGAACGAGCAGCGCATCCGGCAGGCGGCGCGCAACATCAAGAAGTTCCTGTCGGGCCAGCCGACCCACGGCAACGTGGTGCCGATCACCGCTGCGAAGTAAGCGGACGGCAGAGAGTTTGCGGCGGCCCGGTCACTGACCGGGCCGCTTGTTTTTGTGCCGTCGTTTCCCCCACCACCGGCGTCATCCCCGCGAAAGCGGGGGATTTCCGTTTGCGATGGCGCCTCGGGTGCAAAACAGAGGTTTCGCTTTCGCGGGAATGACCTGGTGAGTCCGAGAGACACGCGTCGCCTTTACCCCTTGCTCATTAACATGACTATGATTATCAGCTTTTGGTTCTCACCAAAGGGTCCATCATGCTTCGCCACCTTCTCGCCGTCCTGACGCTGCTGGTCGTCGCCGTGGCGCCCGCCGCGGCCCAGTCCTTCCCCGTCACCATCAAGCACGCCTTCGGCGAGACAATGATCGAGAAAGCGCCGGAGCGCGTCGTCACCTGGGGCTGGGGCAACCATGATGCGTTGCTGGCGCTGGGCGTGGTGCCGGTCGCCATGCCGTTCTCCACCTATGGCGGCGGCGAGAACGGCCTGCATCCGTGGGTCGAGGAGCGGCTGAAGGAGCTCGGGGCTGCGACCCCGATCCAGCTGTCGGACACGCAGGAGATCCCGTTTGAGCAGATCGCCGCGGCCAAGCCCGACGTGATCGTCGCGGTGTTCTCCGGCATCAAGGCCGAAGACTATGCCCGCCTGAGCCAGATCGCGCCGACCGTGGCCTATCCGGACCAGCCGTGGAGCACGCCGTGGCAGGAGGTGACGCGCACCGTCGGCCGGATCGTCGGCAAGCCGGTGGAAGCTGAGCAGGTGGTCGCCGACACGTTGAAGTTCGTCGCCGACGAGGCGGCCAAGTATCCCGAGATCGCCGGCACCACCTTTGCCGGGGTGAACGATTTCGATGGCTCCATCGCCGTCTACGACGCGCTCGATGCGCGCATGAAGTTCCTCACCGATATCGGGCTGGTGCTGGCGCCAAGCGTCACCGAGCTCTCTCCCAAGGACGGTTCGTTCTACTACCCGCTGAGCTACGAGCTGTTCGACCAGCTGAAGAGCGACATCCTCATCACCTATTACGAGACGCAAGCGGCCTCGGACGAGTTCTTTTCGAAGCCCTATGCGCACAGCCAGCCGCAGTACCAGAAGGGCGCTTCCGCCTCGCTCATCGGCATCGAGTATGTCGCCGCCGTTTCACCCCCGAGCGCGCTGTCGCTGCGCTGGGGCTTCCCGCACTACGCCGAAATCATCGCTGCGGCCGCCCGCAACGCCAAGAAGTGAGATCGATCATGCCGAAACTGCTCAACCTCGCCGCGGCGCTGGTCATCGCGCTGCTGGCTTCGCCGGCCTTCGCTCAGGCCTTCCCGGTCACCATCAAGCATGCCCTCGGCGAGACCGTGATCCCCGCCGCGCCGCAGCGCATCGTGACGCTCGGCTGGTCCTCCACGGACGCGGCGATCGCACTGGGCACCGTGCCCGTGGGCTTCCCGAGTTTCCGCTCCGCTGGTTTCGACAAGGATATCGTGCCGTGGGTGGAAGAGGGGATCGCCAAGGCCGGAGGGGCGATGCCGACCACCTTCGACGACAGCGCCGGCGCGCCCATCGAGAAGATCGCGGCGCTGAAGCCCGACCTGATCCTCGCGGTCTACTCGGGGATCACCGAAGACGAGTACAAGCTGCTGAGCCAGATCGCGCCGGTGGTGCCGTATCCGGAGACACCGTGGACGGCGACCTGGCAACAGGTGATCACCATTTCCGGTGAGGCGATGGGCAAATCCGCCGAGGCGGCGACGCTGGTCGCCGAGCTTGAGCAGTTCATCCGCGACGAAGCGGCCAAGTACCCGGCCCTGGCGGGCAAGAGCGCCGTGACGCTCATCGACTACAACGGCGCCGCCGCCATCCACTCTGCCGACGATGCCCGCGCCAAGCTGCTGGCGCTGGCAGGCCTCGTGATCCCGCCGCGGCCGGACGCGGCGGGTGCTCCGCAAGGCTTCTGGTACCCCCTCAGCTACGAGAACTTCGACCAGATCCCAGCCGATATCCTCATCGGCTTCTTCAACTCACCAGAACTCGCCGACGAGTTCTTCGCCCGGCCGTACATCGACAGCGCGCCGCAGGTGAGGAGCGGCGCCTACGTGAAGATGGACGACCGCATCCTCAACATGGCGGTGATCTCGTCGAGCGCGCTGTCGATCAAATGGGGCATGCCGCGCTACTTCGAAAAGATCGCCGAGGCGGCCAGGCACGTTGGCAAGTGAGCTAGGTGATCAATCCTATTGACGGATAGGGTCTTTCCTATTCATAGCTCTCGGGTAACTCCGAGAGCGTCTTTGATGAGCGATATCCAGTCCTTCCGCCAGTCCGTTGAAGCCTTCATCGCTGCGCGCGATTGGACACCCACCCGCTTCGGGCGGACGATCGCGGGTGACCCGCTGTTCGTGTTCGACCTCAGGGAAGGCCGTGAGCCGCGCTCCGATACGCGCACCCGCATTCTCAAGGCGATGCAGGACCATGCGGACGCGGCGCTCGAGGCGCCGCTCAGGATCGGCGTTGCCGGGCTGGGCAATGTCGGTGCGACGCTCGTGCGGATCATCCAGAAAGACGGCGAAGAGCTGACGCGGAAGCTGGGGCGGAAGATCACCGTTACGGCCGTCTGCGCCCGCTCGCGCAGCCGCGACCGCGGCATCGATGCCTCCAACCTCGAGTGGTTCGACGATCCGGTGGCGCTCGCCAAATCCGACGGCATCGACCTGTTCGTCGAGCTGATCGGCGGCGAAGACGGGCCGGCTCTGGCAGCGGTGAAGGCGGCGCTGGAGATCGGGCGCCCGGTGGTGACGGCCAACAAGGCGCTGCTGGCGCGGCACGGCGTCAATCTGGCGAAGGCCGCCGAGGAATCGGGCGCGCAGCTCGGCTTCGAGGCCGCGGTGGCCGGCGGCATTCCGGTGATCAAGACGCTGCGCGAGGGGCTCGGCTCGGCCCGTATCGCCCGCGTCTACGGCATCATGAACGGCACTTGCAACTACATCCTGACCCGCATGGGCAATGAGGGCATCAGCTTTGCCGAGTGCCTCGCCGATGCACAGAAGCTCGGCTATGCCGAGGCCGATCCGAGTTTTGACGTCGACGGCTTCGATACCGCCCACAAGCTCGCCATCCTCGCCTCGCTCTGCTTCGGCTGCGAGATCGCGCCAGATGAGATCTTCGTCGAGGGTATCACCTCGATCAGCCAGGCCGACATCAAGGTGGCCGGCGATCTCGGCTACAAGATCAAGCTGCTCGGCATCGCGCAGCGTTCCGCCGACGGCATCGACCAGCGCGTGCACCCGACGCTGGTGCCCAAGACCTCGGCCATCGCCGGCGTCGATGGCGTGCTGAACGCCGTGGCGCTCGAGACCGACCACGTGCACGAGCTGCTGCTCGCCGGCCCCGGCGCCGGTGGCCCGCCGACCGCGTCGTCCGTGCTATCGGACATCCTCGACATTGCCCGCGGCACGCGAGTGCCGCCGCTCGGGGTGCCGGTGGCGGAACTGACGCCCTATCGCCGCGCGCCGATCCGCGAGCACGAGGGCGGTTACTACATCCGACTAAATGTCAGGGATGTGCCCGGCGCGTTTGCCGCTATTGCTACTCGCATGGGTGCCGCGGGCATTTCGCTCGAAAGCGTCATCCAGCGTCCGGATTTGCGTGTTAGCGAGCCGGGCGTGACGGGGACCGAATCCCGTACGGTGGTGCTGCTCACGCACTCCACCATGGAGCAGACCGTCCGTGACGCCTTGCAGGCGATCAAGGGCGATGGCTTCATCGTCGGCGATCCGCAGATGATCCGGATCGAACAACTCTAGTGAAGCCTCCCTGCGGCGGAGGCAGGGAGTGCTCATGAAGCTCAGCAAGTCCGATACCGACCGGCAGGCGGCGATCGACCGTTCGCTCACCCTCGAACTGGTGCGCGTCACCGAGGCCGCGGCGCTCGCCGCCGCCCAGTGGCGCGGCAAGGGCGACGAAAAGGCGGCCGATGCTGCTGCCGTCGAAGCGATGCGTGGCGAGATGGGCAACGTGCACATCCACGGCCGCATCGTCATCGGTGAGGGCGAGCGCGACGAAGCGCCGATGCTGTTCATCGGCGAGGAAGTGGGTGCCGGCGACGGCCCCGAGGTCGATATCGCCGTCGACCCGCTGGAAGGCACGACGCTGTGCGCCAAGAACCAGCCCGATTCGATCTGCGTGCTGGCCATGGCTGAGCGCGGCGGGCTGCTGAATGCTCCCGACGTCTACATGCACAAGATCGCCATCGGCGCCGGTTACCCCGAGGGCGTGGTCGACCTCGACCAGAGCGCCATGGTCAACGTGAAGGCGCTGGCCAAGGCCAAGGGCGTACCGGTCAGCGAAATCACGGCCTGCGTGCTGGATCGTCCGCGCCATGCCGGGCTGATCGATGACCTGCGCACCGCGGGGGTCGCCATCAAGCTGATCTCCGACGGCGACATCGCCGGCATCATCCATGCGGTGAACACCGAGGATACCGGCATCGACATCTATCTCGGGTCCGGCGGCGCACCTGAAGGCGTACTGGCGGCGGCGGCACTCCGCTGCATCGGCGGCCAGATGCAGGGGAAACTGATCCTCGACACCGACGAGAAGCGGGCCCGGGCGCTGAAGATGGGGATCACCGATCCGAACCGGAAATATCGCACCAACGAGCTGGCCTCGGGCGACGTGCTGTTCGCCGCAACTGGCGTCACCGACGGCAGCCTCTTGAGCGGCGTCCGCTATGGCAAGAACTCAGTGCGCACCAACACGGTCGTGATGCGCTCGTGGAGCCAGACGGTGCGTTGGATCACTGCGGAACACCACCGGTGAAACCCGCCGACGCGGAACAGGTCGTGGCGCTGATGGCAGCGCTCGACCATCCGCTGAAGGCCGAGATCGACGCGCTGCGCCGCATCGTCAGGGCGGCGGGGCCGGAACTGGGCGAGCGGGTCAAGTGGAACGCGCCGAGCTATTACCTCGGCAGGCACGACATGGCGGCGTTCAACCTGCGGCAGACCGGCTTCGTTCAGCTGGTGCTGGTGTTCCCTGGCGGGCTGATGATCGACGATCGGCGCGGCTTGCTTGAGGGTGACTACAAGGATCGCCGCCTGGCACGGTTCGACACGATGGCCGATGTCGAGGCCAAGCGCACGGCGCTGGCGGCGGTGGTCAGCGAGTGGGTGGCGCTGGTCGCCGCGCTGCCCTGATACGAGAACGGGCCGCCCACCGGGCGGCCCGCGTACATTTCGGTAATCGGCAGCTTACGCTTCCTGGATGGCGCTGATCAGCCAGCCACCGCCATTCTGGCGCACGAAGGTCCAGATTTCGGCGGTCTCGGTCACCCGGTCGTCGCCGGAGACGATCTCGCCTGTGGCGCGGTTGCGGGTGACGTCGCGGGATTCGTAGCGCATCGCCACGGTCGCGTAGTCGGTGTTGCCCTCGCGCCAGGCCTCGGCCACGTCGCCGGCCAGCAGTTTGACGTCATAGACCTCATTCCTGAGGCCGTTGGTGGCGTTCTCGGCCAGCTCTTCGGCCAGGTAGCCCATGACTTCCGGGGTCGAGATCCGGCGCAAGGCGGCGTAGTCCTCGCGCGAGTAGGCGTCCTGCAGTTCCTTGAGGTGGCCCTCGAAAGTGTTGAGGTCGGCATCGGTGATACCGATCTGGTCACGGTTGCCGGCGCGGCGCGATGCGCCCGAGCGCTGGCCCTGCGAGTTGGTGCCGCTGCTGCCGTAGGTCTGCGCGGCGCGCGGCGCCTCGTAGTTGAGCGGTCCACCGCCGGCCATCGCCGGGCGCTGCTGGCGGCGGCGCAGGAAGAAGCTGACGATCAGGCCGATGATCACCACCTGGAACAGCAGGGCGAGCATGCCGCCGAAGCCGCCAAAGCCGAACCCGAACAGCATGCCGAACAGGCCGCTGAACAGGAAGCCGCCGAGCAGCGCGCCGCCGAAGCCGCCGAAAATGCTCGGGCGCGCCGGCGTCGTGGCGTTGCCGACCGTGTTATTGCGGGTCGTGCTGTTGGTCATCGTGTTCTGCACCGGCGCGGTCGTCTTCGGCGAAACCTGCGTCGCCGGTGCGCTGCGCTGAGTGAACGTGCCGCGGCTGCCGAAGCTGCCGCCCCGCCGCGCCTCGGCGGTATCCACCGCGACGAGCGAGAAGGCCATGATCAGGGTGGCGAGAAGGGCCGAAAGTCGAAAGCCCCGCGAAGCGAACATTGTGGTTCCCCATGAAAAACTGTCGTTCATATGGGGGCGGTCGGGGGTGAGTTTTAGACCTTGCAAGTCCTGCATGTCCGATTTTGGTCGCGACCGGCGCATCACTAGAGAGGGCGAAGCAGAGGAAAACCATCCTCGCCCCTCGACTAGGACGCCTATTCTGCTTACCTCCGCCGGTGATGGACGAGCCGCGCCCCTATTTCCTTGATGTGTCGAAATCCGCGCTGGGCCGCTCCTGGGTGGATCGGCTCGATGCGGCGGCGCTGCGCACCGCCTCGGCCATCGGGCAGCGCACTGATCTGTCGGAAATCCTTGCGCGCATCGTGGCTGGGCGGGGCGTCGATGTCGACGGCGCCGCGACGTACCTGCAGCCGACCATTCGCGAGCTGATGCCCGACCCGTCGACGCTGGCGGGGATGGACGCTCTGGCCGAGCGGCTGGCGCGCGCCATCACCGACAACGAGCCGGTGGCGCTGTTCGGCGACTACGACGTCGACGGCGCTTGTTCCTGCGCGCTGATGGCGCGGTACCTGCGGCATTTCGGGCTCGATCCGCAGATCCACATTCCGGATCGCATCTTCGAGGGCTATGGGCCCAACACCACCGCAATCGACAAGCTGGTGGATGGCGGGGCCAAGCTGCTGATCACGCTCGATTGCGGCACCACCAGCGACAAGCCGATCGCCCATGCCCGCGAGCGCGGGCTCGATGTGCTGGTGATCGACCACCACCTGTCCGACGCCGAGCTGCCACCGGCCAACGCGCTGGTGAACCCCAATCGTCCGGACGACATTTCCGGTCTCGGCTATCTCTGCGCCGCCGGCGTCACCTTCATGGTGCTGGTGGCGACCAACCGGCTGCTGAAGCAGCGTGGCGATACCGGCCTGCCCAACCTGATGACCATGATCGATCTCGTGGCGCTGGCGACGGTGTGCGACGTGGTGCCGTTGAAGGGCCTGAACCGGGCCTTCGTGGCACGCGGCCTCGAAGTTGCGCGCACCGGCTCCAATCGCGGTATCAGCGCGCTGGCGCTGGCGGCGCGGCTGTCAGGACCCTTGAACGCGTATCACCTCGGTTACCTGATCGGGCCGCGCATCAATGCGGGCGGCCGCATCGGTGACGCGGCGTTGGGCACGCGGCTGCTGTCGCTCAACGACGAGCAGCAGGCGCTGCAGATCGCGGCGCAGCTCAACGAGCTCAATGTGGAACGCCAGCGCATCGAAGTCGAGGCGGTGGAGGAAGCGACCCGCGCCGCCGAGGTCGAGATCGGCAGCGGGGAGGGCCCGCCGGTGCTGGTTCTGGCTTCCGCCAACTGGCACCCCGGCGTCGCTGGCCTGATCGCGGCGCGCCTGCGCGAGCGCTTCGAGCGGCCCACCTTTGCCATCGCCCTGCAGCCCGACGGCACCGGCACCGGTTCCGGCCGCTCGATGCCGGGGGTCGATCTCGGCAGCGCCGTGATCGAGGCGGTGGAACTGGGCCTTGCGGCCAAGGGCGGAGGCCACGCCATGGCGGCGGGCGTGACATTGAAGCCCGGGCAACTCGGACCGTTCCGTGCCCATGTGGTGGAGCGGCTGGGCACCAGCGTTGGCGCGGCGCGGGCGCTCACCGCGCTCTCCATCGACGCGGCGATGACGGCGCGCGGGGCGACCCCGCAGTTCGTCCACGAGATCGAGCGGGCAGGGCCGTTCGGCGCGGGCAGTCCGCAGCCGGTTTTCGCGTTCCCGTCGCACAAGGCGCGGTTCGCTGAAATCGTCGGCACGGGCGGGCACGTGAAGTTCACCCTGACCTCCGACGACGGCGCGCGACTCAAGGCCATCGCCTTCCGCGCCGCCACGACGGCGCTGGGCGAGGCGCTGCTCAGCGCCGGCAACGATACCCCGCTACACATGGCCGGAACGTTGTCGATCGATCACTGGCAGGGCCGGGAAGAGGTGCAGTTTCGCCTGCTGGATGCGGCGCGGCCGGGTGGTCGTTAGCGGACTGAAAGCACCGCTTGCGGCTTGAAAGTCATGCTTGCATATCCACTTATGGCGGCTAAAGTGCTGCCCTAATTCGCGGGGAACGCCGCTGCTGCTGCTTCTGGCACTGACGCGGCGGCGTTGGTTTGACCGCTCGGCGGAGCGGACCATAGTCTGGAATGTTGCGTCATGGATAAGCTTGCGGTTGAAACGAGGGCGGTGTCGCCCACGCCGTGGACCCATCTGCTGTCGACCGTTGCGGCATGGCTGGGAAAGCGCCTTATCGGGCGTCCCAAGCATGGTGCAGTGACCATCACCTTCCCCAACGGCCGCTCCCGCACCTTCGGCGATCCGGCGACTGGCGTGCATGCCCGGCTGACCCTGCACAACTTCAAGGTGCTGCAGAAGACGCTGCAGCGCGGCACCGTGGGCTTTGCGCAGGCGTACATCGATGGCGATGTCGAGATCGAGGACCTGACGGGGCTGTTCCGCTACTTCCTGCAGAACCGCGACGTGCTCGATAGCGGTGAGGACTCCTGGTATGGCCGCGCCGCCCAGGACATCACGTACCACCTGAGCCGCCACAACTCGAAAGAGGGGTCCAAGAAGAACATTTCCGAGCACTATGACCTCGGCAATGACTTCTACGCCGAGTGGCTCGACCCTTCGATGACCTACTCCTCGGCCATCTTCACCTCCGACGACCAGTCGCTCACCGACGCGCAGCACACCAAATACCGCCGCGTCGCCGAGATGGCGGGGGTGAAGGCGGGCCACCGCGTGCTGGAGATCGGCTGCGGCTGGGGCGGCTTCGCCGAGACCGCGGCGAAGGATTTCGCCGCCGAGGTCTATGGCATTACGCTGTCGGCCGAACAGCTGAAATATGCCAACGAGCGGCTGCAGCGGCAGGGGCTGGATGGCCTAGCCGCCATGCACTTCGAGGACTATCGCGACACCCGCGGCGAGTTCGACCACGTCGCTTCGATCGAGATGATCGAAGCGGTGGGCGAGGAGCACTGGCCGAGCTATTTCAAGACCGTGCACGACCGGCTGAAGCCGGGTGGCACCGCGGCGATCCAGGCGATCACCATCGGCGAGCAGGATTTCCATGACTACCGGGCGCGCCCGGATTTCATCCAGCGCTTCATCTTCCCCGGCGGCATGTTGCTGACCAAGACGGCGATGAAGGAGCAGGGCGACAAGGTCGGCCTGATCCTCGAGAATGTCGACACCTTCCGCCTGAGCTACGCCAAGACCCTGAAGCTATGGCGCGAGCGCTTCCTCGAGCGCTGGAACGACATCAAGAAGCTCGGCTACACCGAGGAATTCCGTCGCAAGTGGGTGTACTACCTGAGCTATTGCGAAGCCGGCTTCGCCGAAGGCTCGATCGACGTCGGGATTTACCAGTACCGCCGCCCGGCTTGAAGCTGAGCGCCTAGAGACCGATCCCGCCCACCGGTTTAGTGACGGCGATCGTCTCGAAGCTGGCAATGAGTGGCCGCCCCTTGGCGATAGCCTCCTTCACCTCGGGCAGCGCCAGCGACGCCTGATGCGCCTCACTGCTCACCCACACCTCAGTGACGTAGATCGCATCGGCGTCCTGCGGGTCATGGGCGACCACATAGCTCAGGCACCCCGGCATGCCGCCCTCGCGCGTGAGCAGCGCAACCAGCGTCGCGCGCTGGCCGGGGGCAGCGGTGATCTTGCCGATCAGCCCATACATCAGGCGCCTCCCACCAGTGTATCCCGATATAGCTTCAGCACCGCATCCGCATCGACCCCGACTGCTATGCTCTGGCTCGGGCGGCCGTCCCACGGACCCGGCGGATAGTTGCGGCCATCCGGCTTGATGATCGTCTGGCCGATGGCGATGCCCTCGGTGACGACCCGGATCGCCCCGGTCTCAACCTTGTAGAACTCGGGGTGCAGGGCGAGGGCCACCGCGCTCGAGTCGTGGACATAGAAGCCGTCGAGGCCGGCGCTCTCTCGATGGAAGTTCTGGTAGAAGGCCGAGATGGCGCGAACGAACGCCCCGTCGCTGCCGGCGGCGTCCGCGAGCTCCTCGAGATAGGGCTCGGTCATGATTGTCGCCTGCGTCACGTCGAGCCCGGCGATCGACACCGGCCAGGCGGCACCGAAGACGATGTCGGCGGCATCCGGGTCGCCCCAGATATTGGCCTCGGCGACCGGCGTGACATTGCCGGTGTGCCCATTGCGGCCAAACGCGCCGCCCATCACCACAACCTGCTTGACCAGCCCGACGATCTCCGGCGCCTCGCGCATGGCACGCGCGAGGTTGGTCATCCGGCCGACGGCGATGATCGTCACCTCGTGCGGGCTGGCGCGGACGAGATCGATGATCAGCTGATGCGCCGGGCGCGGGTCGGCAGTCTCGGTGACCGCTGGCAGCCAGATGTCGCCGAGACCGTTCACGCCATGGACGAACGTCGGCGGCGCATCGGGCTCGCCCACCAGCGGTGCGCCCGCGCCCTGCGCGACGGGCGCACTGAAGCCGAGCTTCTGCTTGAGGTACAGCGCGTTGCGCGTGGTCGTCGCGATGTCCGCATTGCCGAACACCGTAGTGACGCCGATCAATTCGATCCGCGGATGACGGGCGAGCAGCAGCAGGGCCATGGCGTCGTCGACGCCGGGGTCGGTATCGTAGATGACTTTGAGTGTTTGCATGCCGGACATCATGCATGCCGCGGCGCAGCGCGCCAGCCTGACGGGCGGTGCAGCCAATACTTCGGCTGCCTCAGCTTTCCGATGTAGTTTGCGCCGCGGCCGTTACTGCGCCCGCAACGATAGATAGCGCCTCCAAGCTTGCCCGCTCGGGCAAGCAAGCTCTCGCCCCGGCTGTCGTCCGCCTAAGCTTGCTTTCACGCAAATTTGGCGCATCATTTCATAAAACCCGCGACGCTTCGTACTCTCGCTCGAACTACGCACTTGTGCGAAACTCGTTCCAGATGACGGAACGGCACCAGAATCGGTGATAACGGTTCCGCTAACAGCAGGGGTGACCTCTCGAATGGCCAAGGCGCTCTACCTCGTGATCCAGAGCCGCGACAATTGGTGGGTCGATTTCGAGGGCAAGGCGCACGGGCCTTACGCGTCGCGCTCCAATGCGGCGCTCGAGGCGCAGTCGCTGGCCCGCTTCCAGGCCCATAGCGGCCGCGAGGCCGAAGTGCTGGTGCCGGACGAGCAGGGCAAATACTGGGTGGTCTGGTCGAGCCTCTCCGATCGCGGCGACGGCCGCAACTTCAGCCCGTACCGCGTGGCCAGCTGACTTTCAGGATATTGCCATACAATACCGGGTCATCCCCGCGAAAGCGGGAACCCCTGTTTCTCGCCTGCGAACGGAAATCCCAGTTTTCGCGGGGATGACATCGGGTGTGTAGCGAGGTCAGCGGATCAGCTTGCTCGGCACCTTGCGCACCAAGATCTCCTCATGCCCGTCCTCATGCGCCCGCGTCAGCCGGTGCACGCCGTCGAGGATCAGCCAGCGCCCCTTGAAGCGGGTGATCTCGATCGGGAACATCAGGTTCGCCGCGCGTACCCGCCGGTATTCCTTTTCGTAGCGAAACGGCGCGCGCAGCACCTGGCGCGGCGTCAGCACGTACCGGTCGTCGCCGAGCCCCCACACCGGCACGTCGAGGTGCCAGAGCAGCCTGTCGATCGGGAATGTTTCGGCCGGCAGGTCCAACGCCCACAGCGCCTCGACGTCCCAATCGAAGGCATACCAGTACTCCTGGATGGTCGCCGGCAGCTCGATCACGCTCAGCCCGTCTCCCGTTGGCGACTAAATCGTAGCACCGATTGGTGAAAGCCGGATGACCTGCGGGATCGAGGCGGAAACATGACTTGACTAATCAGCTTAGCACCTTGATAGGTGACCCCCATAATCAACATATTTTCGGGTCCCTGTTATGTCCCTCAAAGCTCTTGCCGCCACTGCTTTTGCGACGCTTCTGCTGGCTTTGCCCGGCGCCGCGCTCGCGCAGGCCTGGAGCTATGTCGATGGCTCGGGCGCTACCGTGACGCTGGACCATGTGCCCACTCGCATCATCGCCAGCCAGGACGCCGCAGCCGGCCTGATCCCGCTCGGCATTCGTCCGGTCGGCATCTACGCCGACAGCGCCGTCGCCGACGCCAAGGCGCTCGAGGGGCTCGACCTGACGGGCATCGCGATCATCGGCGAGGCCTGGGGCGAAGTCAGCATCGAGAAGGCCGCGGCGCTGAAGCCGGACCTGATCGTCGGCGAGTGGTGGCCACTCGACAGCGCCTGGAGCGGCGGTGCGGACGTGGTCAATGCGCTGAAGCCCCTGGCCCCGATCACCGGCCCCAGGCAGGGTGCCTCGATCGTCACCCTGATCGAAGACTACGAGAAGCTCGCCGAGAGCTTCGGCGCCGATCTGGCTGCTCCGCAGGTCGCCGCGGACAAGGCCGCGTTCGTTGCCTCGCGTGACAAGTTCAAGGCGGCCGTGGCCGCCAAGCCCGACCTCTCCGCCCTCGCGGTGTGGGCCGGCACGGATGCGCTCTACGTCGCTGCTACCGCCGGCTCGTCCGAACTGATGGACTTTGCCTCCTGGGGCCTCAGGCTGATCGATCCTCCTGTGGCCGATGATCGCGGCTACTGGGAGACCTTGAGCTGGGAGCAGATCGACAAGTACCAGCCCGACCTGATCCTGGTGGACAATCGTTCCAGAACCACGATCGAGACGGCCAAGGCGCAGGCCACCTGGACCACCTTGCGTGCCGCCGCAGCGGGGCAGGTGACCGACTGGCCGGCATTCTGGCTGCGCAACTACGCCGCCTATGCCCGTGAGCTCGACAAGCTCACCGCGGCTATTGACGCTGCCGACGCGACCGTCGGCGACTAAGTGCCGGCCTCCGCCACATCGGCGACAGGGCTGCCAGCAGCGGCACGTGCCGGCGGCTTCGTGCTGCTGGCGCTGCTGCTTGTCGTGGTGCTGGTGCTCTCGATCACCGTGGGCGCCCGGCCGATCGCGCTGGGCGACATCTGGAACGCGCTGACGGCGTTGGACGCGACGCAAACCAACCACAAGATCATCCTCGACCTCAGGCTGCCGCGCACGCTGGTGGGCCTGCTGGTCGGGGCGGCGCTGGGGCTCTCGGGCGCTATCCTGCAAGGCGCGACCCGTAACCCGCTGGCCGATCCCGGCATCCTCGGCATCAATGCCGGCGCGACGCTCTGTGTGGTGCTTGGCATCTCGGTGTTCGGCATTACGCAGCTCTCGGGCTATGTCTGGCTTGCCTTCCTCGGGGCAGGGGCGGCGATGCTGGTGGTCTACCTCGTCGCATCGCTCGGTCGCGAAGGCGCGACGCCGGTGAAGCTGGCGCTGGCCGGCGCGGCGGTCACCGCGGCGCTCACCTCGGTCACCAGCGCCATCCTCATTACCAATGTCGAAACGCTCGATCAGATCCGCTTCTGGCAGGTCGGCGCGCTCACCGGGCGCACCACCGACATCCTGATGCAGGTGACGCCGTTCATCCTCGCCGGCATCGTCCTGGCGCTGCTGACCTCGCGTATACTCGACGGGCTGGCGCTGGGTGACGACGTCGCCCGCGGCCTCGGCCTCAAGGTGCAGCGTTCCCGCGCGCTGGTTGGTTTCGCGGCGGTGATCCTCGCCGGAGCTGCAACTGCCGCGGCTGGGCCGATCGCCTTCGTCGGCCTCACCGTGCCGCATCTCGCCCGTGCCTTCACCGGCCCGAACTACCGCTGGATCCTGCCGTACTCGATGCTGCTGGCGCCCATCCTGCTGCTCGGCGCCGATATCATCGGCCGGGTGATCGTACCGCCGGGCGAGTTGCAGGTCGGCATCGTCACGGCCGCGCTGGGTGCGCCGTTCTTCATCGCGCTGGTCAGGCGCAGGAAGCTGGCGGAGTTATGAGCGCCACGTCCAGCCTCAACCCCGTCGGCGCAGTCGTTGCGGCGCGCAAGCGCCTGCAGCGGCGCTATGGCCTCGTGGTGCTCGCCCTCGCGCTCCTGTCGCTGGCGGTGGCGAGCCTCTCGATGTCGGTGGGCGACTATCCGCTGCCGCTCGCCGACGTGGCGCGCTCGCTGCTTTCACCGCTCACGGGCAACGCTGACGCGGCGAACGACTTCATCGTGCTCGGCGTCCGCCTGCCGCGCGTCATGGCCGGACTGCTGTCCGGCGCGGCGTTCGGACTTTCCGGCGTCATCTTCCAGACCATCCTCCGCAACCCGCTCGCCAGCCCCGACATCGTCGGCATCACGACCGGCGCCAGCGCCGCGGCGGTGCTGGCGATCATCGTGTTCAAGTGGTCGGGGCTCGGTGTCTCGGTCATGGCCTGCGGCGGCGCGGTGCTGACGGCGCTGCTGATCTACGGGCTCGCCTGGCGCAATGGCGTCACGCCCTACCGGCTGGTGCTGATCGGCATCGGCATGGCGGCGCTGGCGGGGGCGGTGGTCTCGTACCTGTTCACCCGCGCCCGCATCATGGAAGTGCAGGAGGCGCTGAGCTGGCTGACCGGCAGCCTCAACGGCGCGAGCTTCGAGGCGTTGACGCCGCTGGCCGTCGCGCTATTGGTTCTCGGCCTGCTGGCAGCCCTGTTGTCGCGGCCACTGCAATCGCTGCAACTGGGCGACGACGCGGCTATTGCGCTCGGCACCAGGGTGGAGTTCTCCCGCCTCGGCCTGATCCTCGTCGCCGTATTGCTGGCCGCCTTCGCCACGGCGGCTGTCGGCCCGGTATCGTTCGTCGCCTTCATCGCCGGCCCGATCGCGCGGCGCCTGCTCGGCCCGTCGGGCAACGCATTGCTGCCCGCCGCGCTGGTCGGCGGCCTCGTCACCAACGGCTCCGATTTCGTCGCCCAGCACATGCTTGGCCGAAACCAGTTGCCGGTCGGCGTCGTCACCGGCGCGCTCGGCGCCGCGTTCCTCATCTACCTGCTCGCCGACGCCCATCGTTCCGGTCGCGGCGGTTGATCCGGAGGCGTTTGATGTCAGTGAACCACCAGCTCTCGGCCGCCGACCTGACGCTCGGCTATGGCGATCGCACCATCGTGGAGAAGCTCAGCCTCGACATCCCGCCCGGCAAGTTCACAGTGATCGTCGGCGCCAATGCCTGCGGCAAGTCCACGCTGCTGCGCGGGCTGGCGCGGCTGCTGACACCAACCGCCGGCACGGTCTATCTCGACGGCCGCGCCATCCACCAGATGCCCACCCGCGAGGTGGCAAGGCTACTCGGCGTCCTGCCGCAGACCCCTGTGACGCCGGACGGAATCACCGTCGCCGACCTCGTCGGTCGCGGCCGCTACCCGCACCAGGGGTGGTTCCGCCAATGGATGGCCGCGGACGATGCGGCTGTGGCCACGGCGCTGCAGGCGACCGACACGCTCGACCTGGCCGGTCGGGTGGTGGACGAACTCTCCGGCGGGCAGCGCCAGCGCGTCTGGATCGCCATGGCGCTGGCGCAGGAAACCGAGCTGCTGCTGCTCGACGAGCCGACGACGTTCCTCGACATCAACCACCAGGTCGAGGTGCTCGACCTGCTCACCGACCTGGTGCAACAGCGCGGCCGTACCGTGGTCGCCGTGCTGCACGACCTGAACCTCGCCTGCCGCTACGCCGACCACATCGTCGCCATGCGAGACGGCAAGATCGCGGCATCGGGCGCGCCGGGCGAAGTGGTGACAGCGGAGCTGGTGAAATCGGTGTTCGGTATGGAAGCCGAGGTGTGCCCGGATCCGGTGTCGCGCACGCCGATGATCGTGCCGGTGGGACGGCACCGGGTGCAGCCGAGGCTGAAGGCGGCGGCGGAGTAGGGGCTTAGTTCAGTCCCGCTCGTCATGCCGGGCGAGAAACTCGCGCACCGCATCCCAGAACAGCGGCTTGTTGACCGCCTCGTGGCCGACATTGGCGATAATCGACAGCTCTCCGGCGCCAAGGTGCCGATAGAGCCGATTGGCTTCCTCAATCCCGCCCAACTGGTCTCGGTCTCCCATGATCACCAGTGCCGGCACCGAAATCGAGGCGAGGTGCCGTTCGGTGTAGCGGGGCAGGGTGAACCAAAGCTCGGAGATCTGGCGCAGGAACGACTTCCAGTAGTCGGGGCCATAGTGGTGCGCGTGCGCCACCTTGATTTGCTCGAAATACGGACCGAACTCGCGCGCCAGCCGGTCGAAATCCACCTCGCCGGGCGATGGAAACCCCCAGCCGTGCAGCCCCTCGATATAGGCATCCGTGGGCTCGCTGAGCGTGCCGCCCAGCACCAGCGCGCCGGCCTTGCCGGGATGGCGGAGCCCGAACTCCAGCGCCGTCTGCCCGCCATCGCTGTATCCGACGATCAGCGGCCGCTTCAGCCCGAGCGCCGCGATGAACCCGGCGACGTCGTCGGCGAACTGGGCGTAGCTCATCTTCTGCGCCGGGTTGCTGGTCTTGCCGTGCCCGCGGGTATCGAGGGCGAAGACGCGGTAGCGGTCGGCCATCCGCGGCATCGCCTCGCCCCACGAACTGGCAGTCGCTGTTCCTCCGTGGAGGAGCAGCAGCGGCTGCCCGCGGCCTTCCTCGAGGTAGTGCACCTCGAGGTCGCCGACGCGGACGGCCTTGCTGATGGGGCTCACTGCTTGTCGAGCCAGATGCCGATCTGGTCCATCAGGAAGTTGGTGCCGGCCTCGCGCTGGGCCGAGGTGTCGAGCCCGTCGAGGAAGGCGCCGTCTTCGCGCAGCACCATCCGCGTGCCGCCGTCCTGGGCGGTGAACTCGACGGTCGCGACGCTGACCGAGATGCGCTGCCCATTCATGTGCATCTCGTAGGTGTAGATGATGCGGTTGTCCGGCACGATGTCGCGATAGGTGACGTCGAAGACGAAGTCGGTGTCGCCCATCTTCTCGGCATTGTACTCGCGGCCCCCCTCCTTGAACTCGAAGATGCTGTTGGGCTTTGCCGGATCGGGCGAGCCGAACCACTGGCGCTTGAACTCGGGATTGGACCAGGCCGAGAACACCTTGGACACCGGATGCTTGTACTTGCGCTCGATGGTGAAGCTGCCGTGGGCGATGGAACGTTCGGTCATTTGCATTTCCTCATTCTAGGCTTGGTTGATGATGTTGAATTCGAAGTGGGTCACATCAGGCGAGGCCGCCACGACGCGGGTGCGGACGAGCTCGATGTGAGCGTCGCCAATCTTGTCGAAGAGCCGCGTGCCGCCGGCGAGCAGCACGCTGACCACCTGGATCTGCAGCGCGTCGGCAAGGCCGGCCCTGAGAATCTGCTGGGCAGCCTCGGCTCCCATTACGATCACGTCCTTGCCGTCTGCCGCGTTCTTCGCCTGCCGCACGACGCTTTCGACGCCATCGGTGACAAAGCGGAAGCTGGCGCTCTTGGTCGGCAGGTCCGGCCGCGGGTTGTGCGTCAGGACAAAGGACGGAGCCGGGTAGGGCGTGTCGTCGTCCCAGTGCACGAAGCCGAGATCGAAGGTCCGCCGGCCGACGATCACGGCGCCGAAGGCGTTGACCGACGCGGCGGCCTCGGCAGCGTCAGCGGGGTCCTTGTCCTGCTTGTCTGCAGGAAACATCCACTCGTGCAGGCGGTCGCCGCCGATACCCATGGGGTCACGCGCTGAGACTTCCGGCCCCGTGACGTAGCCATCGAGGGACATGGAAAAGCGCAATACAACTCTGGCCATCTGACCCTCCTGTGGGTGTAGGCATAGCTCGCCCGTCGCCGGAAACGGTGCTTCCGGCCGATTAGTTCTGCTCTGTCGTCGTTACGGCGTTACTTGCCGGGCTTGTCCGGGCCGCTGGGCAGCGCGTCGAGGAACGCTCCCAGCCGGTCCAGCCGGTGCTCCCAGCCGACACGTCGATCATTGATCCACTTCTCGGCCATGCTGAGCGCTCCCGTGTCGATGGTGCAGGTCCGCACCCGTCCGACCTTCTGCGTCGTCACCAGCCCACTCTGTTCCAGCACCTGGAGGTGCTGCACGATGGCGGGCAGGCTCATCTTGAACGGTTCGGCCAGCTCGCTGACCGATGCCGACCCTCGGCTCAACCGTTCCACCATGCGCCGCCTTGTGGGGTCGGCCAGGGCCTGGAACATGAGGTCGAGGGGTTCTGTCTCTTGGTTAAGCATGATCTTAAGTATCGCGACGCTGAGCGGCTGTCAATACGTAAGTGAATGCTTAAGTGATTTTCTCAAGGCGTCGAGAGGCTGACGGCGTCGGTGGTCCATTCGGGCTCCGGCTCGGGGTTGAGCCGCTGCACGGTGATCGTCTTGGGCGGGCCGCCGAGTTGGCCGAAATAGGTGGCAAAGGCGGAGTCGGCCGCGTCGCGTCCCACAGCGATGCGCATGATGCCATCGAGCGGGCAGAGGCGGGTTGCGTCGAAGAGGTACCAACGCCCGCCCAGATAGGCTTCGAACACCGCGTGAAAATCCTGCGGCACGAGATCCAGCGCATAAGCCGAGACGAACCGGGCAGGGATCCCGAGGGCCCGCGCGAAGGTGATCCCCAGGTGCGCGAAATCGCGGCAGACGCCGGCGCGCAGCGTGAACGTGTCGTAGGCCGAGGTGCTGATGTCGCTGGAGCCTTCGAGATAGTCGACGTTCTCGAAGATCCAGTTGCAGATCGCCGTCACCTTGTCGTAGCCGCCGCGGATATCGCCGAACTGCCGCCAGGCGAAGCGCCCGAGCCTGTCGGATTGGCAATAGCGGCTCGGTGACAGGTGCCCGATCACCTCGAACGGCAGTTCGGCTACCGGTACCTGCGCGATGGCTCCGGGGTCGCTGATGAATGGGTGCGCGTCGATCTGTGCGGTGTAGCCGATCAGGTGCTGGCCGACCGGCAGCACCATCCGCCGGTAGCGGTTGCCGGTTTCAGGCACGACATGCGACTCGGTAGCTATTCCGGTCGAGATGCTGAATTGCTCGCTGAGGATCTCCTGGCCCTCGCCGCGCTGCGCCTCGATGTTGAGGATCAGCGTCGTGTCCGCCGCCACATCGTATTGCAGGCTGCAACTCACCGAGAACTTCATCGCGTCATCCCGTTCGATGTGCCTCAATTCGGCACGCGCCTGGAAAGTTCCGCGGAACCGCCGTGACAGCTCGGCGGTTGTGATCCGGGGCAGGGAACGGGATCGGTTGCGATGACAGTGATACGGGTACGCCACGTCACGACGTACAGCTATCGGCGGCCAGTGCGCTTCGGCGAGCACCGACTGATTTTCCGCCCGCGGGACAGCCACGACCAGCGCCTGATGAGCTCAGCCATATCGATCTCGCCCAACGCCGAGATCCACTGGATCCACGACGTCTTTGGCAACTGCATCACCATCGCGGAGATTGCCGGTGCCGCCACCGAACTGCGCTTCGAGACGGACATCGTGCTCGATCACACACCACAGATGGGCCCGCGCTTCAGGACCGAGGAGCGCGCCAAGCTCTGGCCATTCGAATACGACGAGGAATGCCTGCCCGATCTCGCCCCTTACCTGCGTCCGCACCACCCGGCGCCCGAGGTCGAGGCGTTTGCCCGCCGGTTCGTGCGCCCCGAACTCGAGACCGAGACCGGGCGCCTGCTGATGACGATGACGGTGGGGATCCGTGAGAGCTTCAAATACTCGCGCCGCACCGATCCCGGCACGCAGTCGCCGGTCGAGACGCTGGCCACGCGAGCGGGCACCTGCCGCGACTTCGCTCTGCTGATGATCGAGGCCTGCCGCAGCCTCGGCCTCGCCGCCCGGTTCGTCACCGGCTACATCTACGTGCCGCTGCGCGACACCGGTCCGACGCCGCGCGGTGGCGGAGCCACGCATGCCTGGGTGCAGGTCTTCCTGCCGGGCGCCGGCTGGGTCGAGTTCGATCCCACCAACGGCATCGTCGGCAGCAAGGACCTGATCCGCGTCGGCGTGGCACGCGAACCGCGACAGGCCAAGCCGCTCAGCGGCAGCTTCATCGGCGACCGCAAGGACTATCTCGGCATGACCGTCCAGGTGAACGTGACCGCCGATATCGGGCGCCAGAAAGAGCAGGCCGAGGCGGCGGCAGCAGGCCGGCGTCTGCGAGATGCCAATGCCGAGAGCATCGCGGAACGCCCGCGGCAGTGACTTCCAGTCACGGCACCTGACCGCCCTTCGACCGAAGCACAACTTTACGCGCGCCGGATTTCCCTATTCGATCCGCCCCGCGGCTTTGCCGTCTATTCGGAGGAAATAATGAAGTATCGCTATCTCGGCCGTAGCGGCCTGCTCGTGTCGCGGCTTTGCCTCGGCACCATGACGTTCGGCAATTCGCAGTGGGGCTGCGACCAGGAGACATCGAGCGCCATCGTCAAACGCTTCGTCGAGGGCGGCGGCAACTTCATCGACACCGCCAACGGCTATTCCGGCGGGGCCTCGGAGACCATGCTCGGCGTGGCGCTGAAGGACCACAGCCGCGACCAGCTGGTGATCGCCACCAAGTGCTGGTTCCCGGCCGATCCGGCGGTGACCTCGCGCGGCCTCAGCCGCAAGCACATCGTCGAAGCCGCCGAGAAGAGCCTGAAGCGGCTCGATACCGACTACATCGACCTCTACCAGTTCCACGGGCCCGACCCGTACACGCCGATCGAGGAGAGCCTCCGCGCCGCCGACGACCTGATCCGCGCCGGCAAGATCCGCTATCTCGGCTGCTCGAACTTCTATGGCTGGCAGATTGCCAAGACCAATGGCGTCGCGGCGCTCAAGGGCTATGAGCCGCTGGTCTCGGCGCAGCACCTCTACAACCTCGTCCGCCGCGACATCGAGCGCGAAATCCTGCCAGCCTGCGACGACCAGGGCCTCGGCATGATCTGCTGGAGCCCGCTGGCCGCCGGCATGCTCACCGGCAAGTACCGCGGTGAGGACAAGCCCGACGAGAAGTCCCGCATCGGCCAGCAGGCCGCGATCACCCTGCCGCGCTACTGGTTCGAGGATTCGCTGAAGATGATCGACAAGGTCGTCGAGGTGGCGGGCCAACTGGGGCGCACCCCGAGCCAGGTGGCGCTGAGCTGGCTGCTCGGCGATAGCCGCGTCACCGCCGCAATCATCGGTGCCCGTCGCGTGGAGCAGGTGGCGGAGAACCTCGAGGCCGGCGATTTCGACCTGCCGGTGGACCTGCGCCAGGAGCTGACCGACGCCATGCCGCTCAAGCTCGGCTATCCGTACGAGTGGATGGACACGAACCTCCCGGGCACGTTCGGCAAGGCCGAGCTGGAGCCCACCCACACCCAGCGGCTGCCATAAGCCGAGCCACCGGCCTCTCCATGATCCTCCCCCGCGTGGCGGGGGAGGGGGACCACCCGAAGGGTGGTGGAGGGGGCGGCCAAGTCCGCCGTCTTGCCTTCTCCCCTTGTGGGAGAAGGTGCCCGAAGGGCGGATGAGGGGTTCTCTCCGCCAACTCAGCCGCTCGTCGCATGCGCGTCGATCGCGCAGCCTGTGGCTGTGGACCCCTCATCCGGCGCCACGCGCCACCTTCTCCCACAAGGGGAGAAGGCAAGAGGGGAGCCTCCCTCAGTTCCAGTCCGGCTCCCCAGCAAACCGGTGCCCGCTGATCCAGTCCTGGTCCAGCTCCACCCCAAGCCCCGGCGCAGTCGACACCTGCATCTTGCCGTCCCTGATCTGCAGTGGATTGGGCGACGCCCACGCAATGCTGTCCGCCCGCCGCGTGCACTCAATCCGCGGGCAGTTGAACACCGAAGCCGCCAGCTGCTGGCTCGCCGCGTCCATCAGCAGCCCGCTGACATTGTGCAGCGTGATCGGAGTGCGATACAGCGCCGCCAGATCGGCGATCGCCTTGGTGCCGGTGATGCCGCCCGAGCTGATGATGTCGGGCTGTAGGCAATCCACCGCCTGCGATTGTAGGAACGGCAACGCCCCCTCGGCCAGCTCGATATTCTCGCCGGTCATGATCGGAATGTTGGTGGCGCGGCGGAGCGCCAGCCAGTTCTCGGAAAAGCCCGGCTGCAGCGGGTCTTCGTAGTAGATCGGCTTGATCTCCTCAACCGCCTCGGCCACCGCGATTGCGCTCGTGGGATCAAGCTCGTTGTGGCAGTGGACGATGATGTCGATGTCCTCTCCCAAGTGCTCGCGCGCCAGCTCGTAGGAACGGCGAATCTTGCGGATGTCGCCCGGCGACAGGCTTGGCACGTATTCCTGCATCTCGATGCCAATGGCGTCGTGGATGTCGACCTTGAAGGTCTTGAAGCCGTGCGGGTCGGACTTGAGGTCGGCCGCCGCCTCGGCCCAGGCACCGGCATCCGTCAGATCGAAATGCGGGCAGTGCGAATAGAGCTCGAGCTCGGTGTGGAACGCTCCGCCGAGCAGCTTGTGCACCGGCTGTTTGAGCAGTTTCCCCGCGAGGTCCCACAGCGCCATGTCGATCCCCGAGCAGATCATGATGTGCGCCGGGCGTTGGCGATAGGCGTAGAACATGTAGTGGTGGTGGACGCCGATATCGAGCGGGTCCTTGCCGATCAGCTTGAGATGCGGCAACCGCGCGCCACCCTCGGCATGGGTGAGGATCGCGGCCCGCACCAGGTCACCATCGAGATCGCCGCACTCGCCATACCCGGAAATGCCGGCATCGGTGTCGATCCGGATCAGGCAGAACCCGCTATCGAGCCGCAACGCCCTGATCGCGGTAATCCGCGCCTGTCCCCGATCCCCCTGTGACAGGTGCCCAATAGTCGACATGAATGCTCTCCCCCCGTTTTGCCGCCCTCTATAGCGGGGAGTTCGGTAGCGAAGCCAGATGCCCAAAATGATGTATTTCGCTCTCGGCCGGCGGATGCGAGTACTGAACGACGAGCAGGAGGAGCCCGCCATGGACACGATCGACGACAGCCGCGCAGCCAGCCCCGAGGCGCCGGACGCCGTCGGCGTTCACACGATCTGGCCGGGCAACGGCGTCCCTCCTGGCTCCGAGGATTGGACCTGGCGCCAGAGCACGATGCAGATCCCGTGGGCCGAGACCACGCGCCGCCTGAGCCGCAACGTCGTCGTCCCGACGGTCACCGTGTTCCTACCCAAGCCGGGACAGGCCAACGGCACGTCGATGGTGATCGCGCCCGGCGGCGCGTTCCACTTCCTGATGGTCGACCACGAGGGCTACGACATGGCCCGCTGGCTGGCCGATCTCGGCGTCACCTCGTTCGTGCTGAAATACCGGCTGGCCCGCACTCCGGACGCCGATGCCGACCTGCTGGAGTTTCGCACCAACCTGCAGCGTCGGCTGGGCGAGGCCCGCACCTCGGACTCCGAACCGCCAGCGCGAGATTTCCTCCACGACGTACGGCTGATGGGCGAGGAAGACGGTCGCCAGGCCATCCGCTTCGTCCGCCAGCACGCCGCCGAATGGGGCCTCGATCCGCAGCGGATCGGCATCTCCGGCTATTCGGCTGGCGGCGGCGTCTCGATGGGGGCCACGCTGCAATATGACGCCGCGAGCCGCCCGGACTACTCCGTCGCCATCTATCCAGCCTACCGCGCCGGCCTGCCTGTCCCCGAGGACGCGCCGCCCCTGTTCCTCGCCATCTCCGACGACGACAAATCCATCCCCCCGGTCTCCGCCGCCCGGCTCTACGAGGCCTGGCACAAGGCCGGCAGACCCGCCGAGCTCCACATCTTCGGCAACGGCGCCCACGGCTTCGGTATGGGCGCGAACGGCCTGCTGTCCGACCCCTGGACCGATTTGCTTAAGAACTGGATGGCGTCGCAGGGGCTGCTGGAGCGGGCGCGCTAGCGCGCGACCTCGCGTTGGCGAGGCGCATACAACCGGCAATTTGTGGAGAATTGGCGCGCCCAAGGGGAATCGAACCCCTGTTCCCGCCGTGAGAGGGCGGTGTCCTGACCGCTAGACGATGGGCGCGGAGGAACTCGTTTATCGGCGATGATCGCCTTACCGTCAACCACCGGCCCATGAGGGGAAAGTGGCGCGCCCTAGGGGAGTCGAACCCCTCTCTGCACCGTGAAAGGGTGCCGTCCTAACCGATAGACGAAGGGCGCCGCGGTGGCGTCCGTATAGGGAGGTTCATTCGGGCTGGCAAGTGCAAATTCCGCTCTTTTCGGAGCTTTCAGCAACCCGAGAAGGTGACGGGCTTCCTCCAGCCGCGCGGCCGGTCGCGCACATCCACGTGGATGAAGCCGTGCCCCGGGTAGCAGCCGAGACCGCCCACCTGGTCGTTACGCATGGCGAAGGCGATGAGGCTGCCCTTGCTGACGCCCGGGATGAAGAAGTCCACCGCCATGCAGCGCATGTGGTAGCTCGAGTCCTGGCCCCCGCCGATGATGTTGCGGATCGGATCGCGATAGCCGGAGTTGACGACGATCTTCTTGCCGAACCTGCGCTCGAACGAGGAAATCACCGATCGGAGCTTGGGCGAGATGCAGGAATTGTCGACGTCATCGGAGGAGAGGAACATCCCGGCGCGCTGCACGTAGCCGTTGTAGGAGGCGCTGCCACCGCCACCCAGAAAGAAGCAGCCGCTCAGCAGCAGGGCGCTCGCGAGCACCGCAATCAGTCGTATCATCGTCACTTCCCCGGCCGCCGACGGGCGGTAAGAGAACGCCGACCCTTGCCCGGCCGGCGCTCGCGAGGAAGCTACAAAGTCTTGGCTAACCGTCAGCTAACTCAACTGGTTAGCAGCCGGTTACCTCAGGGGTTGCCGAAGGGTAACCCCGAAGCGACTACCAGGCGCCGGTGTTCGGCATCGACAGCCACGGCTCGGCCGGCGGGAGCGCGGCGCCTTCCTGCAGGATCTCGACCGAGATGTTGTCGGGAGAGCGGACGAACGCCATGCGGCCGTCGCGGGGAGGGCGGTTGATGGTGTAGCCGAGGTCCTGCATATGCTTGCAGAAGGCGTAGATGTCCGGGACCTCGTAGGCGAGGTGGCCGAAATTGCGCCCGCCGGTATAGACCTCGGGATCCCAGTTATAGGTGAGCTCGACCGGCGTCTCGTGCTGGCCCTTGGCGGCGAGGAAGATCAGCGTGTAGCGGCCTTTCTCGTTCTCGCTGCGCCGCACTTCCTCGAGCCCGAGCCCGTCGCGATAGAACCGGAGGCTGGCGTCGATGTCGGTGACCCGCACCATGGTGTGGAGATATTTCAACTCTGGTCCTCCCGGAAATGTCGTGGTTGCGGCTGCGCAACGGGCAGTAGGCATATGCGAGTTCGGAGTCTCCCGTCCACTTTTCGCCGCGCATCGAAACAAACTTGAGTGCAACACTCATATAATGTAGCACATCGGTCGCTGACGCATTTCAGAGTCTGGACCCGAACCATGCATACCCTATTCCGTCTGCCGGTAATCGCCGCTGGCTTGGCCCTCGCTGCCATGAGCCCGGCCTACGCGCAGGTGAGTTTCCTCGATCATCGCGGTGTGAAGATCGAGCTCGACAAGCCCGCTGAGCGGATCGTCACCACCCACACCACCGGCGCCATCTCCGTGCTGGCAGCAGACGGCTCCGCGGCGCACCTCGCGGCCATGGCGGCCAAGACCAAAGACTCGCTGACCTCAGCGGTCTATGGCGAGATCATCCCCGGGCTGGCCGATATCCCGGCCTCCGCCGTGACCGAGGGCTTTGCCCCGAACGTCGAGGCGATCCTCGCGCTCAACCCGGACCTGGTGATCCAGTGGACGTCGGATCCCGAGCTGATCGAGCCGCTCGAGCGCGTCGGCCTCAAGGTCATGGGCTGGGATTGCTGCACCGAGCAGCAGCGCCGCGACTACCTGATGATGGCCGGTTATGCCACGGGCAAGATCGACCGGGCGCAGTCGATGCTGGCGATCCAGGACGCCTCTAACGCTGCGCTCAAGGAGAAGTTCGCGGCCACCGCTGCGGCTGACTACGTCAAAATCCTCGAAGTCGACCAACTCGGCGACCAGATCCGCGTCGTCGCCAACTCGTCGCAGGACTACGCGCTATCGGGCGTGCAGAACCTCGCGGCCGATGGCACCGGCGAGTGGTGGCGCACCATCGATGCCGAGCAGTTCCTCGTCTGGAACCCCTCGGTCATCATCATCCCGGCCTGGGAACCAGACCTGAAGCCGCAGGCCTTCTACGACAACCCGCTGCTCGCCAGCGTCGATGCCATCAAGAACAAGCGCGTCTACAAGGTGCCGGCCTTCAATGCCTCGCCTGACGCGCCGGAAGTCTACCTGACCGCCGTCTGGCTCGCCGCCATCACCCATCCGGAGGCCGCCGCCAGCCACTTCCGTGATGAAGTGGCCAAGGGCTACAAGGCGATCTACAGCGCCGACCTGACCGCCGCGCAGATCGACAAGCTGCTCGAACTCGAGGCCAATGCCGGGTCCGAAGGCTACAGCACCAAGTTCGGCGGCTAAGAGATGACCGACACCGCCCACGCGGTGGTCGTTGCGGGGCGCGGCAGGACGATTCCTGTCGCGCTCATCTGCCTGGCCCTGCTGATCCTGTTCGTCCTCTATTCGGTGACCATCGGCCGCTACGGCCTTACCGTGCCCGACGTGGCTGCCATCCTGATCGACAATGTCGTTCCTGTCGGGACCCCGAACTGGACCGACGTGCAGGAGAGCGTGGTCGAGATGATCCGGCTGCCGCGCATCCTCGCCGCGGTTCTGGTCGGCTTCGGGCTCTCGGTTTCCGGCGCCGCGCTGCAGGGGCTGTTCCGCAATCCGCTGGTCGATCCGGGCATCGTCGGGGTCACGGCCGGCGCCGGCTTTGGCGGCACGCTGGCGATCCTCCTCGATATCGACGGGGCAGGGCTGCTGGCGCTGTCGTTCTTCTGCGGCATCGGCAGCGTCATCGCGGTGCGGGCGCTAGCGACGGTGAGGGGGCGAACCTCGATCCTCACCCTCGTTCTCGCCGGTGTCGTCGTTTCTGCCTTCTTCGAAGCCGCTATCTCGATCGCCAAGCTCCTCGCCGATCCGCATCAGAAGCTGCCGGCGATCACCTACTGGCTGATGGGCAGCCTCGCCTCCACCAGCTACTGGGATCTGTTGCTGCTCGGCATCGCCATCATCCCGGCGGCGCTGGTGATCTATCTGCTGCGCTTCCAGATCAACATCGTCTCGCTCGGCGAGGACAAGGCCCGCGCGCTCGGCTCTCCCGTGGCGCTGGTACAGTGGACCGTGCTCGTCGGCACCGCCTGCATCTCCGCCGGCGTTGTCGCCACCTCCGGCATGATTGGCTGGGTCGGACTCATCGTCCCACACGTGGCACGGGTGCTGGTCGGCGCCGACCATCGCCGGCTGCTGCCGCTGGCCGGGCTGATCGGCGGCATCTACATGCTCGGGGTCGACAATGTCGCCCGCACCGCCAGCGTCGCGGAAATCCCCATCGGCATCATCACCGCCCTGGTCGGCGTCCCGGTGTTCGCCGTGATCCTCCGCCGCGTCCACAGCAAGGGCGGGTGGCGCGATGATTGAGGTCAAAGACCTGGCGCTGCGGCGCGGCCCGAATCTCGTCGTCGACCGGCTGGGCTTCAGCATCGCCGGCGGCCGTATCCTCGGCATCCTTGGTCCCAACGGCGTCGGCAAGACCACGCTGCTGAACGCGCTGATCGGTACGCTGCGTCCGTCGCGCGGCACCGTCACTGTCGCCGCGCTCATCGGCTACGTGCCGCAACTGTTCGATCTCGCTTTCGACTACACCGTCGCCGACGTGGTGCTGATGGGGCGGGCGCGGCAGATCGGCCTGCTCGGATCGCCGCGCAAGGCCGACTTCGAGGCGGTGTCGCTGGAACTCGACCGGCTCGGCATCGCCGACCTCGCCGATCGCAAGTTCAACTCGCTTTCCGGCGGCCAGCGGCAACTTGCGATCATCGCCCAGGCGCTGGTGTCGGAGTGCAGCGTGCTGATCCTAGATGAGCCCTGCGCCGCGCTCGACTACCGCAACCAGGCGATCGTCATTCAGCTGCTGGCCCAGCTGCGAGCCGAGCGTGGCCTGACCATCGTCTTCTCCACCCACGCCCCGCAACACGCCCTCGACGTCGCCGACGACGTGCTGCTGCTGCGCGGACCGGGGCGGTACGACTTCGGCCCGGCCGCCGACATGCTCACCGCTCCGCGCCTCTCCGAGCTCTACGGGCTGCCCGTGCTCGATGCGCACTTCGCCGATAGCGGCGCCCGCACCTTCGTGCCGCGCTTCCTCGACCCAACCAACGGACTTTCACCGTGACGCACAAGAAGATCGCCTACCTGACCTGGGGCAATGCCTGCCAGATGCGCAGCTTCCAGGACTTTTCGGCGCTGCTCGACGACATGATCTATCTGGGCGATCTGCCGCGCCACGACCTGTCGAAATACGCAGCAGTCGTGGTGCCCGATGCGATGGACGACGTAGCGCTGAGGGCGCATGCAAAGCAGCTCGACGACTACGTCCGGAAGGGCGGCTTCCTGATCATCTTCGGCGGTGAGGCCACGGCCGAGATGATCGACGTGGTCCAGCTCAAATGGCAGCCGACCTTCGTCAAGGACTGGCTGTGGTGGCAGAAGCCGGGCACGAAGCTCGAGCTGCACCAGCCCGAACCGCATCACCCGATCTGCGAGTCCATCCCGCTGCGCGACATGGGGTGGCACTGGAACGGCGTGTACGAGCTCAACGACAAGGCGACCTCGGCGCTGAACCTCACCGACGACAGCGGCAGCCTCTTCCTCGATTTTCGCGACCTCCCCAACGGTGGGCGACTGATCGTCTCGACGCTCGATCCGCACCTCCACAATGGCGAGCGCTTCATGCCCGCCACCAAACGCTTCCTCGATGGCTTCTATCCCTGGCTGAACCGCGAGCTCGGCATCGTGCGGGAGCGCAATTTCCGCGTCACCTACCTCCAGTGCTTCCACCACGAGACCGAGTGGGAGCCGGAAGGGCTGGCCGATAGCATCGCCAACCAGGGCGGGACGCTCAGCTATCTGCCGGCCACCGAGCTCACTCCGGAGGCGCTCGAGGAAACCGACATCCTCTATATCCCCAACAACCAGGACCAGTTCCTGCTCCGAACCAAGCAGGACATCCTGCTGGCGTTCCTCGCCAGCGGGCGCCACCTCGTCATCAACTCGGAACCGTCGATAGCGTGGCTGCCATTCCTCACGCCGTTCACGGCCGTGCCGGGGCGTCCCTTCACCAACCTGCATGTACGGGTGCGGAACGACCCGCTCGGATTCTTCGCCGAAATGGACGAGCAGTTCGATGCCTGGTGCGGGGTGGTGGGCCAATATGCGCGCGGTTGGACCGAGGTGCCGCCGGGCGGCATCTGGCTGACCGATGTCGGCCCAGCCGAGGACCCGAAGCCAGCCGACTGGCTGTGGCGCTACCCCACCGACGACGGTCAGGGCGGCTATGTCTTCATGCACAACGGCGACAATATGATTCGCTACCCCGACCACGGCCCGCACACATTCGCGCTGGTGGCGCATATCTGCGCCAAACTGGCCGGGCGTTCGGTGATCAACCCGACGGTGCGACCCGGGCAGTTACCCATTCTTGCAACACTTGTTGGCAGTAATTCTTCACTTCCGGAGCCCGTTGCGAAAAACCCCTGACAAAATCGTAAACGCTTCTTAACTTCCCAAGCTGAATCGGACACAGTGTTTGCTGTGTGGCGTACCCCGACTAGCGGCGGGGCGAGTACGAAAAGGCTTGAGGGCATGGGGGCCAAATTTACAGCCGACGGTGACGAACCCGGGTACCGGTCCGACGAGACCAGCCCGCTCGGTCAGCACCCGGCGTCCGAACACGGCGGGGATACCAGCCTCGATGTTATTGAGGTGGTGGGCTCGATCAAGTGGTTCGACGTCGCCAAGGGTTTTGGCTTCATCGTCCCGGACGATGGGCGCCCGGACGTTCTCCTGCATGTGACCTGCCTGCGGCGCGATGGCTACCAGACCGCCTACGAAGGCTCCCGCATCGTCGTTGAAGCGCTGGCCCGCCCCGGTGGGCTGCAGGCCTTCCGCATCCTCTCGATGGACGACTCGACCGCCAAGCACCCGGCCCAGATGCCGGCGCCGCGCACCCACGTCACCGTGGAGCCGAGCAGCCGCCTCGAGCGGCTCGAGGTGAAGTGGTTCAACCGCATCCGTGGCTTCGGTTTCCTTTCCGCCGGCGACGGCGCTCCGGACATCTTCGTCCACATGGAAACCCTGCGCCGCTTCGGCATCACCGAACTGCGCCCCGGCCAGCACGTGCTGGTGCGCTACGGGCAGGGCCCCAAGGGCCTGATGGTTGCGGAGATCCGTCCCGACGGCTGGGGCGACGCTCCGTCCTCGCACTGACTTCTTGATCCTCCCCCGCGGGGCGGGGGAGGGGCTGCCTTACTTCTCACTTTCGCCGGGCACCGTTTGCCTTCTCCCACAAGGGGAGAAGGCGATCATCTGCACCGCCGGTGTTTGCGAACCGCGGCCGGTCCGCTAAGCTGCGGGCAACTCAGACCAACCCCATGCTCTCCATGAACATCCTCCGGGCCCTGCACGGCGCATTTGTCGCCTTATTGCTTCTCACGCTCACCGCCTGTGCCGATGACAACCGGCTGGTGATCAAGTCGAAGAACGGCGATCACCCCTTCACCGTCGAGGTGGTGGATACGCCCGAGACGCGCGCCAAAGGGCTGATGTTCCGCGAATCTCTCGCACCCGATGCCGGCATGCTGTTCGACTTCAAGGAGACGCGCGAGGTCAGCTTCTGGATGAGCAATACGCTGATCCCGCTCGACATGGTGTTCATCACGCCCGAGGGGCTGGTTGCCAACATCCACGCCAACGCCCGCCCGCGCGACCTCACCTCGATCCCGTCGGACGGCCCGGTGATGTTCGTCCTCGAAATCCCCGGCGGTCGCGCCAAGGAACTCGGGATCACGGCCGGAGACCTCGTCGTCCACGACCGGATCAAGAATGGCGCTAAAGCCGGCTGATCACCATGCAGTCGAGCACAGCGATGAGGTGCAGGCTGGCGCCGGCAACGACGAAGCTGTGCCACACCGCGTTGTGGAAGGTCAGCCGTTCCCACAGGTGGAAGATCAGCCCGACGCTGTAGCAGAGACCGCCCGCCACCAGCAGCCACAGGGCGGTGGAGGGCAGGTGCGAGGCCAGCGCCTGGAACACGAACACGCCGCTCCAGCCGATCCCGAGATAGAGCACGATCGCGCCGCGCCCGAAGCGGTGCGGCACGAACAGCTTCAGCGCCATTCCGGTCAGCGCCGCGCCCCAGATCAGCAGCCCGACCAGAATGCTCGACGGCGTCGCCCCCAGCAGCACCAGGAACGGCGTGTAGGTACCGGCAATGAACAGGAAGATCGCCGCCTGATCGAGCCGAGCCAGCGTGCGCTTGGCGGGCGAGGCGATCGGACAGAGGTTGAAGGCGAGCGAGATGCTGAGCACCAGCAGCAGGCTGCCGACATAAAGCACCAGCGCCGGCAACTCGTTCGGCGCCGTCTCGTAGCCGGCGAACGCCAGCAGCACCGCCCCGAGCGCCACCGCCACGACGATGCCGATGCCATGCACCACCCCGTCGGCGATTAGCTCGGGCAGGGTGAAGGGGCGACCTCTGGTCCACCAGGTTCGGGCAATTGTCGTCTCGGTCGTCACGGCTCGTCGGGTCTCTCGCGCAAATAAGCTGTGACAATCCCGTCATCGGACTGTCACAGTCAACCTATTCCTTACCCTGTCGGCTTGACACGTAACGCAGTTGTTACAACTGTCCGCGCACCTCGTTGTTTCGGAAGACAAAATGAGTCTCGCCGGCCTCTTTTCAGCTCTCGCCGACCCGACCCGCCTGCGCGTGCTCGAGCTGCTGCACGACAAGCCGCGGCCCGTCCATGAGCTTGCCGGCGCCTTCGACATCAGCCGTCCGGCCATCTCGCGGCACCTCAGGGTGCTGAAGGAAGCGGGCCTTGTGAGGGAAGTGAAGCAGGGCCGCGAGAACCTCTATTCGTTCCAGCGCGACGAACTGAAAGCCGGCATTGCCTGGCTGGAGACGCACCAGCGCAAGGCGGGCAAGGGCAAGAAGGCCGTCGTGGCTGAAGTCGCCGCTGCCGTGGCCGAGGCTCCGGCCGCGATCGAAGTTCCCGTCATTGTCGCCGAGCCAATCGTACTACTGGAACCGGCACCAGTCGTGCCGGAGCCCGCGGCCGAGCCGATCGTCTTGGCTGAGCCGAAGGCTCCGGCCAAGCGGCGCACGGCCAAGCCGAAGGTCGCGGCCGAACCCGTCGCACCGCCACCGCCAAAGCAGGCCCCGCAGCTGTCGTTCTTCGACCTGTAGTCTGGGCCTACGGCCCGGGCACCAATTCGTCGATTCGCCCGGTCATGTAGTACCCGAGCAGCCCCGCCCACTCGCGCAGCGCCAGGTTGCTGACCGAGATGTTCTCGGTCGACTGATCCGGCTTGATCCGCACCCCCTCGGCGCCGCTGGCGAGATAGTCCGCGGGCCATGGCACGACGGCAAAATCGGCCCTGCGGAACAGCCCGACAGCGCGCGGCATGTGGAAGGCGGAGGTGACCAGCAGCCAGGTCTGGCCCTCGGTCACCCCGGCGAGTTCCTTGGCATACTGGGCGTTTTCCTCGGTGTTCCGCGACTTGTCGTCCATCACGATGCGCTGGGGAGCAATCCCGAACGCCTCGAAGAATCGCTTGCCCGCCAGCGCCTCCGGTTCCTGCTGCACCAGCGCCGCCGGCCCGCCCGCGATGACGATCCTGGCATCCGGATGCCGTAGCGCCAGCCGCAACGTCTCGACGAAGCGGTCGCCCGAGCGGTTGAGTTCGTATCCGCCGCGCACCGAGTTCACCTCGCCATCCATGCCACCGCCCAGCACCACGATGCCATCGATCCGCGCTGGCTCCGCCGGCCGCACGAAGCGCTGCTCGAGCGGCGTGACCAGCAGGTAGCCGAAGGTGGTGAAGCTGAACACGAACAGCAGCAGCGCCGCCAATCCGACCAGCACCCGAGCAGGCCACCGCCGCTTCAGCCAGCTCAGCAGCAACCCGGCGACGAGCAGCAGCATGACTAGCGACAACGGCTGCACCAGCAGCCAGAAGATGCGCGTGATATAAGGAAACAGGGCAGGGTCCTCGCGTGTTGGCGCACCCTGCCACCGCGCCCGGGAGTCGGCAAACCCGAGGCCTGACAATCCGGCCCGATTGCGCTACACCCGCGCCACGGCCTCGTAGCTCAGGGGATAGAGCAGCAGCCTTCTAAGCTGTTGGTCGCAGGTTCGAATCCTGCCGAGGTCGCCACCAGGGATTATCCGACCCACCGCTGAGTTCGCGGTCGTCCCGGCCGCGGCATGCGTCGCCTTGTCCGCTTTACCTTCCAGCAGTTTTTACCAGCGGAAACAGTGGCGTACGGACTTTAGTCCCCATTGTGACAGGCACGCAGGTTGCCTCTTATTGCTCTACCCCGGTCACGCGTCCACCACCCGCGGCCCGGGCGGGTCGGATGCTGTTCCCTCTCGAGGGACGGCATCCGGCTCGGTCTATCAGTGCTTGCGCCAGACCTGCACGTCCTCGTCGGCCACCAGCCGCAATCCGTCGCTGTTCTCGACATAGACCGAGGCGTCCTCCCCGAGCGCGCGCAGCATTCTTGCCGCAAACAATGCGTCGGAAATCGCCTCGTCACGCTGCGTGTAAGGGCGGGGGCCGGCTGAGCTATCGAGATCGTGTCCGGGGCTGGCGATCCGCCMGCCCGCGCCGTCATGCCGCACAAGTATCCTGACCGTCGTCATGCAACGCCTCCGCTCGGCCCTGAACGCGCGAATCCCCGCACGGGTTGCTACGCCGCGATCACGGCAGCAACAGGACCGGACATAAGCACAGCTCGAGTGAGGCCCGCGTTACGGCTTGAACCCGCGCCCCAACAGCAGTTGGTAGGTCGAGAGCGGATAGCCGAACCGTGTGGTGGTCACCGGTCCCAGGTCCTCGACGCTGTCGAAACGGTGGGCGAAACGCTCGGGAGACGCCTTGCCCGGCACCACGATGATCGCAGTCTTGCCCGCGTCCGCGTGGCCTTCGCGCCAGAGCCGCAGCTGGCTGTGGCCGCCTTCGAACGAGACGAGGTTGTCATCCGTACCCAGCCCGAAGGCGAGCCGTGACGAGTGGGTGTAGCCGGTCGACCCGATCAGTTCGGCGCCATACTGCTCGGCTGCGCGCCTTGCCGCGGCGGCCACCTGATCCTGGCCGAAGGTGATCGTCGCCTCGCCGTCGCTCATGTGCACCAGCTGGGTCGGAACTGGCGCGCCCAGATAGTAGACGGTGGCCAGAACGGCAAACAGCGCTCCCCATCCCAGGTGCAACCGGATGGTCCAGCGCGAGCGAACATAGAGCGGCGCAACCAACAGGAACGGCAGGAAGCTGAGCACCATCCAGTGCGGGCTCACCTGCCGGCTGATCGCACCCCAACCCGCCATCGGCAGGAAGCACAGCGTTGAAATCAGCGCCGTACCCCGCGCGATCAGCAGATACCCCTTCTGCGGCCCATCCGGCAGCTTGCCGAAGAGGAAGCGGCTGAAGGCGGGGATCAGGAACGGCGAGAAGATGAGCACGCAGAAGATGATCAGCCGTACCAGCGTAAACGGGGTGAAAAGCTCGGCGTCGGTCTGCATCCGATCGACGGCGTGGAGCTCGAGGCTGGCGAAGCGGTGCTGCCAGTTCCAGAGCAGCACCGGCAGCGTCATCACCACCGTCAGGGCGCCGGCCAGGTACAGATGCGGGGAGCGGAAGACGCGCCGAAGTCCCGGTTCGGCGATCAGCACCGCCAGCATACCGGCCGCAACGATCACCGCATTGTACTTGCTCAGCGCGGCGAGGCCCATGAACAGCGCCCCAAGATAGAGGTGCAGCACGCGTTCGTTGCCCTGCAGGACGCCGCCGAGATACCGCCCCATCTGGAACAGGCTGAGGGCGGAAAAGCAGATCAGCAGGTGGTCGGGATAGTTGAGGGTGCTGAGCACGTCGAGCAGCGGCGAAGCGCTGTAGATCGCCAGCGTCAGCCAGAAGAAGCGCTGCGGATCCTCGGGCGCCAGCCAGCGCGAGGCGCGGTGGATGCCGTAGGCCAGCACGAACGACGTGACGACCGGAGCGAAATGGAGACCGGCGGGCGTCCAGCCCAGCAACAGCCTGCCGATAGCCGAGGTCCAGCCGACCATCGGGGCGTGGTCGAAATACGACAACTGCAGGTGGCCGCCCCACAGCCAGTAGTACGCCTCGTCGCCATTGGGCGGAACGACCACGGCGTAAGCCAGCCTCAACAGCAGGAAGCCGGCGACAGCGAGCTGCAGCAACAGTAAATCACGGCGCGGCATGCTTGTTGCCGTTGCCCCAATGTCGGTATTCGCGTCCAGAACCACGTTGCGCCTCAAGCTGCTCCGGGCCTGTACTATACGGTACATTGAAAAAGAAAAGCCGTGGCGGCAGTCGCGGCCCTAGATCGCCCGGGTGCTCTCCCGCACCACCAGATCGGACGTGAGCACCACGTGGATCGGCTCGTCCTCCGGCACCACTCCCTCGATGATGTCGATCAGCGAGCGGGTCGCCATCCGCCCGATATCCTCGCGCGGCTGGCGCATGGTGGTCAGCGGCGGGTCGAAGAAGCGTGCCACCGCGATATCGTCGAAGCCGATCACCGAGACGTCGCGCGGGCAGTCGATGCCGTCGAGGCGCAGCCGATGGATCAGCCCAAGCGCCATCTCGTCGTTGCCGCAGAACACCGCCGTCGGCAGTTCCCCGCTGGCGAGGAAGTGCTCGGCCGCCTCGGTGCCCGATTCCATGTTGTAGGTGCCCGGGAACAGCCATTCCTCGCGGACCGCTAGCCCAGCCTCCTGCATCGCCTCGGTGAAGCCGATGAAGCGCTCGTTGGTCGATTGGTTGCGCGACGGGCCGATCACGTGGCCGATGCGCGTATGGCCGAGCTCGAGCAGGTACTTGAGCGCCCGTTTGGCGGCGAGCCGGTTGTCGGTGATCACCGAGTGGACCTTCGGGTCCGGAATCTCATCATAAGCGGCGACCAGGGGTAGGGCGACGCCATCGTCGCGCAGCCCGTGCAGCCGGTTGGTGTCGAGCGAGCCGTCGAACAGCAGCAACCCGTCGGCGCGGTTGGAAAGCAGGTAGTCGCTGAGCCAGCGGTTGGGATCATCGCCGATCCGGCTCGCCACCAGCACGCTGTAGCCGCGTGCCGACGCCTCGCGGATCACCGCGTCCACGATCGTCGAATAGAATGGGTTGCCGATATTGGGGGCCGCCATCAGAATCGTCCGCGCCGCCTTCAGGCGCAGCGAACGGGCTGCCTGGTTCATCGTGTAGCCAGTCTCGCGCACTGCGGCATGCACCCGCTCGCGCGTCGTTTCAGACACCCGCTCGGGCGAACTGAGGACACGGCTCACGGTTGCCGCCGACACGCTTGCGTGACGGGCAACATCTTGAATTGTCGGTGTTCTTCTTGTCGGAACCATTGGTTCGCAGCGCTCCCTCACCGCTGCTCACACGTCCTGTCTAGATCGACCTTGACAGCCGCGCAAGGAATGTCTGAAACTCCTGAAATCGATTGCATTGATCTTCAGTAACAGATTGTGTAATCGATTACACGCAGTCAGCTCCTGAGGCTACCCGGAAGAGGGGCCCCTGTGCGGCTGGCGCAAATTTCGCGAGGGGCGTTTCGCTCCTGGGTGAACGTTGGGAGGACTACATTATGAAGTCAGTCGTGTCGGTGGTGGCCCTGGTGGCTGCCGCCCTGCTTGGCAGCACCGCGGTGCGCGCTGCGGACGTCGAAGTCATTCACTGGTGGACGTCGGGCGGCGAACAGGCCGCTGTGTCGGTGTTCGCTCGTGAGTTCGACGCTCTCGGTGGCGACAAGTGGGTCGATACTGCTATCGCCGGCGGCGAAAACGCCCGCTCGGCCACGCTGCAGCGCATTCTCGGTGGCGATCCCCCGGGTGCGGCGCAGTTCAACCCCGGCCGTCAGTACGAAGAACTGATCGCCGGCAACATGCTGCTGGATCTCACCGATCTTGCAACCAAGGAAAACTGGGCTGGCTTCATCCGTCCGGCGTCCATCTCCGAGGCTTGCCTCGTTGACGGCCACTGGTGGTGCGTGCCGGTGAACATCCACTCCTGGAACTGGGCCTGGGCCTCGATCCCGGCGTTCGAGAAGGCCGGCGTGCCGCTCCCGACCAGCTTCGACGACTTCCTCGCGGAAGCCCCGAAGCTCAAGGAAGCCGGCATCATCCCGTTCGCCATCGGCGGCGAAAGCTGGCAGATCAACGGCGCGTTCGGCGTGCTGCAGACCTCGCTCCTCGGCCTCGACAAGCGTGAGAAGATCCTGAAGGACAAAGACCTCGAGCTGGCCAAGGCAGAGATGCCCGCCGTGTTCGAGAAGTTCCGTCAGTTCAAGCAGTTCTCCGATGAAGGCTCGGCAAACCGCAACTGGAACGACACGACCAATCTCGTCGTGACCGACCAGGCGGCCCTGCAGGTCATGGGCGACTGGGCTCGTGGCGAGTTCGGCGTCGCCGGCGAGAAGGCCGGCGTCGACTACGCTTGCCTCGCGCTCCCGATCGACCACCCGACGGTGTCCACCGGCGGCGACATCTTCCTGTTCCCCAAGCAGGCCGATCCGGCTGTTGAAGCGGCGCAGCTGAAGATGGCGTCCATGATGGTCAACCCGCAGGTCCAGGCGCTGTTCAACAACGCCAAGGGCTCCATGCCGATCCGCGACGACGTCGATATGTCGCTCGCTGACGATTGCATGAAGAAGGGCCTCGAGATCATCAAGGATCCGGCCAACATTGCCCCGGATGCGGGTCGCTGGCAGTCGAACGACACCACCGGCCAGATGAACGACCTCGTTGCCCAGTTCTGGGCCGACGACTCGATGACCGTCGACGCTGCCGTTGAGCAGTACGTGACGATCCTTCAGAACGCCGACTAACTAGTCTATGATGTCCGGGCGGTGCCAAAAGCACCGCCCGGCTCTTTTTTCGGCGTATCCGGGTGGGCGGGGATCCGGGGCCGGTTGTCTCAACAACGCGGGGAGTAACCATGACCCAGATCGCCGAACCAGGCGAACGCGCGGCCACTGGTTTTGCCGGTACGGCAGCGGAGCGCAAACCGCGCACGCGCAGGAAATTCAACATTCAGTCAGTGCTGGGCACGACACCGATGATCGTTACGGCGGTCGGTGTGTTCGTGATCTGCATCATCTTTTCAATCATCTGGTCGTTCACGAACTCCAAGGTCTTCCCGAACTTCAATTTCGTCGGGCTGGCCCAGTATGAGCGCCTGTGGCGCACCGACCGGTGGATCATCTCGGTCCAGAACGTCCTCATCTTCGGCGTGCTGTCGATCGGCGTCGGTATGGTGGTGGGCTACCTGCTCGCGGTCTTCATGGACCAGCGCATCAAGCAGGAAGACCTGTTCCGCTCGATCTTCCTCTATCCGTTCGCCATGTCGCTGGTGGTTACCGGCCTCGTCTGGCAGTGGATGTTCGACCCCAACCTCGGCATCCAGGAGTCGGTCCGCCAGCTCGGCTGGACCAGTTTCGAGTTTGCCCCGCTGGTGAAGCAGGAGACGGCACTCTACGGCATCGTGCTCGGCGGCCTGTGGAACGGCGTCGGCGTCACCATGGCGATCATGCTGGCGGGCCTCCGCGGCGTTGACTCCGAGATCTGGAAAGCCGCCAAGGTCGACGGCATCCCGACCTGGAAGACCTACCTGTTCATCGTATTGCCGATGATGCGGGGCGCCATCGCCACCGCCTTCATCCTGCAGTGTACCGGCGTGGTGCGTGTCTTCGACATCGTCATCGCCATGACCCAGGGCGGTCCGGGCGTCTCGACCCAGATGCCTGCCATCTATGTCATCCAGCACATCACCGATCGCGCCAATGTGGGGCAGGGCATGGCCGCTGCCACCATGATGCTCGTGCCCGTCGTCGTGCTCATCGGCGCCCAGTACTTCCTGCAATGGAACGCCGGCCGCAAGTCGAGGAAGGCCGCATGACTACCGAAGCCATCTCCGGCGGTATCTCCGCCAGCCCCGCTGCCGTCACCGGTCCGCGTGGCCCCAAGCCCAAGCACCTCACCATCGGCCGTGTCGGCGTCTATGCCTTCCTGATCATGGCGGCCATCTTCTTCCTGCTGCCGCTCTGGGTGATGATCGTCACCTCGCTGAAGACGCTGCCGGAAATCCGTCAGGGGCACCTGTTCAACTGGCCGGCGCTGCTGAGCTTCGATCCCTGGCTGAAGGCCTGGGATACCGCCTGTACCGGCCGCGATTGCGATGGCCTGAAGCCGGGCTTCTGGAACTCGGTGAAGATCACCGCGCTCTCGGTGCCGGTGTCGATCGTCATTGCCATGATCAACGGCTATGCCCTGAGCTTCTGGAAGTACAAGGGTTCCGAACTGCTGTTCGGCATCCTGATCTTCGGCGCCTTCGTGCCATATCAGGTGGTGATCTACCCGCTGATCATCGGGCTGCGCGAAATGCATCTGTTCGCCACGCTCCCGGGCATCGTGATCGTCCACACCATCTTCGGCATGCCGATCCTGACGCTGCTCTACCGCAACTTCTTCGCCTCGCTGCCGATCGAGCTGTTCAAGGCCGGCCGAGTCGACGGGGCAGGGTTCTGGGGCATCTTCTTGCGCATCATGCTGCCGATGTCGGTGCCGATCACCATCGTCGCCGTCATCCTGCAGGTCACCGGCATCTGGAACGACTTCCTGTTCGGCACCGTCTTCGCCGGCCGCGAGAACATGCCGATGACGGTGCAGCTCAACAACATCGTCACCACGACGACCGGCGTCCGCGAGTACAACGTGAACATGGCAGCGACCATTCTCACGGCAGCGGTTCCGCTGGTGGTCTATTTCATCTCGGGTAAATGGTTCGTCCGCGGCATCGCCGCCGGTGCGGTGAAGGGGTAAAGCTCCATGTCGTCTAGCGTTTCCATCAAGGATCTCAGCCTCAACTTCGGCAACGTGAAGGTCCTCGAATCTCTCGATCTCGAAGTCGCACAGGGTGAGTTCATCGTTCTGCTCGGGCCCTCGGGCTGCGGCAAGTCCACGCTGCTGAACTGCATCGCCGGTCTGCTCGACGTCTCCGATGGGCAGATCTTCATCTCGGGCAAGAACGTCACCTGGGACGAGCCCAAGGACCGCGGCATCGGCATGGTGTTCCAGTCCTATGCGCTCTACCCGCAGATGACGGTGGAGAAGAACCTCAGCTTCGGCCTCCGCGTCGCGCGTATGCCGAAGGCCGAGGTCGATGCCCGCGTGAAGCGTGCGTCGGAAATCCTGCAGATCGAGCCGCTGCTGCAGCGGAAGCCCGTCGAACTGTCCGGCGGCCAGCGTCAGCGCGTCGCCATCGGCCGCGCCCTGGTGCGTGACGTCGACGTGTTCCTGTTCGACGAACCGCTGTCGAACCTCGACGCCAAGCTCCGCAACGACCTGCGCGTCGAGATCAAGCGGCTGCATCAGCGGCTGAAGAACACCATGATCTACGTGACCCACGACCAGATCGAGGCAATGACCCTCGCCGATCGCATCGCCATCATGAAGAACGGCGTGATCCAGCAGCTGGCCGACCCGCACACCATCTACAACAAGCCGGTCAACCTGTTCGTCGCCGGCTTCATCGGCTCCCCTTCGATGAACTTCATCAAGGGTGACCTGCAGGGCGCGACGCTCAGCGTCGACGGCCAGGCCAACATCCCGCTGACCAACTACCAGTTCGCCAACCAGACCAATGGTGCGTCGGTCCTGGGTATTCGGCCCGAACACATCGCGGTGGGCGAAGAGGCGCGGAAGATGCCGGTGCAGATGGAGTCGGAGATCGAGATCGTCGAGCCGATGGGCGCCGACACCGTCGCCTGGACCAAGATCGCCGGTCAGTCGCTCACCTTCCGCGCCGCCGCCGAAGTGCATCTCGAGCCGGGCCAGAAGGTCCTGATCGGCTTCGATCCGGGCCGTGGTTCCGTCTTCAACGCAGCGAGCGGCAACCGCATCTGACCATTCGGCTCATCCACCTTACCGACCGCGTAGCCGCGCGCCGGTCAGGATGTTACGAGCCCATCAAGAAGCAGCACTGCGCCGCCCCGGCAACGACGGGGGCGGAGGCTTTACTGGAGGAGATTACTGTTGGACTTTTCATTCCAGCTCTATAGCGCGCGGAATTTCCCGCCGCTGGACGGCGTGCTCGGCCGCCTCGCCAAGCTCGGCTACAGGCAGGTCGAGGGCTTTGGCGGCCTCTATGCCGAGGCCGAGAGCCTCGCCGCCTCGCTCAAGCAGCACGGGCTCACCATGCCGACCGGCCATTTCGGCCTCGCGCAGCTCAAGGACACCGAGGCCGCGCTGAAGACCGCCGAGACGCTTGGCATGAAGTTCCTCTACTGCCCGGCCATCCCCAAGGAAGAGCGCGACGGCCAGCCCGACAGCAAGTGGGTCGAGCTCGGTGAAACCCTCGCCAAGCTCGGCGAGACCTTCCGCAAGCGCGGCTTCGGCTTTGGCTGGCACAACCACGATTTCGAGTTCCGCCCCACCGCGAGCGGCAAGCTGCCGATGGATATCATCCTCGACACCGCCGGGAACAACGATTGGGAAATGGACGTCGCCTGGGTGGTGAAGGGCGGCCAGGATCCGATCGAGTGGATCAAGAAACACGGCCGCCGCATCAACGCCGTGCACGTCAAGGACGTCGCTCCCGCCGGCGAAAACGCCAACGAGGACGGCTGGGCCGATGTCGGCCACGGCACCCTCGACTGGCAGGCACTTTCGGCCGCCGTCAAAGCCCACACCAACGCCCGCTACTGGGTGATGGAACACGACAACCCCGCCGACGTCGACCGCTTCGCATCCCGTTCGATCGCCGCCGTCAACGCCTGGAAGTGAAAGAGGCCATAATGAATATCGGTTTTCAGCTGTTCAGCGCCCGCAACTACCCGCTCGCGGACGTGCTCAAGAAGGTGGCCGCGCTCGGCTACTCCCATGTCGAGGGCTACGGTTCGCTCTATACCGACCCGGCCGCGCTGAAGGCGCAGCTCGACGCTAACGGCCTCACCATGCCGACCGCCCATATCAGCCTTGGCGACCTCGAGGATACCTCGAAGACCCTGAAGCTCGCCGAGACGCTGGGCATCAAGGTCGTGGTCTGCCCCTGGCTCGCCCAGGCTGACCGCCCGACCTCGGCCGATGGCTGGAAGACCTTCGGCGACAAGTTGCAGAAGATCGGCAAGCCGTTCCAGGATGCCGGCCTCACCTTCGGCTACCACAACCACGACTTCGAGTTCGCCACCTACGACGGCCAGTACGCCATGGACCTGCTGCTCGAAGCCGCCCCGGCCGTGAACGTCGAAGCCGACGTCGCTTGGATCGTCCGCGGCAAGGCCGACCCCGCGACCTGGCTGCCGAAGTTCGGCGACCGGATCGTCGCCATCCACGTCAAGGACATCGCCCCCGCCGGCCAGAACGCCGATGAAGATGGCTGGGCCGATGCCGGCCAGGGCGTTGTGCCGTGGAAGACCCTGTGGCCGATCGTCCGTAACCAGACCAAGGCGGCCTACTTCATCGCCGAACACGACAATCCCAACGACATCGACCGCTTCGCCTCGCGCTCGATCGCGTTCATCAAGTCCCTCGGAGCCTAAGATCATGGCAAAGACCTATGGCGTCGGCATCATGGGTGCCGGCAACATCTCGGCCGCCTATCTCCGCCTCGCGCCGCTGTTCAAGAACCTCGAAGTCCGCGCCATCGCCGACATCCTCCCCGAGGCCGCCAAAAAGCGCGCGGAGGAGTACAAGGTCGCGGCGCAGACCCCGGACCAGCTGCTGAAGAACTCGGAAATCGACGTGGTCGTGAACCTCACGATCCCGGCGACCCACTTCTCGATCACCAAGGACATCCTCTCGGCCGGCAAGCACGCCTATTCCGAGAAACCGTTCGTCCTGAGCGTCGAAGAGGGCATCCAGATCAAGGCGCTTGCCGAAGAGCACAAGCTCAAGGTCGGCTCGGCGCCGGATACCTTCCTCGGTGGTTCGCACCAGCAGGCGCGCTCGATCATCGACAGCGGCAAGGTCGGCAAGATCGCGTCGGGCACCATGCACGTGATGAGCCGCGGCATGGAGCACTGGCACCCCAATCCGGACTTCTTCTTCCAGCCCGGCGGCGGTCCCATCCTTGACATGGGCCCATACTACATCACCGATCTGATCAGCCTCATCGGGCCGATCAAGCGCGTCACCGCCTTCACCAGCAAGGCGCGCGAAGAGCGTGAGGTCACCACCGAGGGCTCGCCGTTCAAGGGCACCAAGGTCAAGGTCAACACCCCGACCACGATCAACGCCATCCTCGAGTTCCACTCGGGCGCCCAGGTTACGCTCGGCGCCAGCTGGGACGTCTCGAGCCATGGCCACCACAATATCGAGCTCTACGGCACTGAAGGCTCGGTCTACGTGCCCGACCCGAACTTCTTCAACGGCGACGTCACGATCACCGATCGCGCCGGCACCAAGGAGAAGGTCACTCCCTGGGACCATCCCTTCGGCGTCGCCAACCAGGATCTCGACAAGCCCAACCCGCGCGCCAACTACCGCAATGCCGGCCTCGCCGACATGATGGACTCGATCGATACCGGCAAGGCCGCCCGCTGCGGCCTCGACGTGGCGCTGCACGCCATCGACGTCATGACCTCGATCCTGCGCGCCGGCGAAACCGGCCAGGTCATTACCCTGCAGACCACCTGCGAACGCCCGGCCGCCCTCGGCATCGAAGAGGCCCGCGCCCTGCTGCGCTGAGGCCAGAGCAAAGGATAAGGCAGGGGCCCGGGCAAATGCTCGGGCCCCTGCCATTTTGACAGCGTGGGTATCTTGGTTCTGCGTATTGCACCGGGCATCTGCCTCTGGTGTTCTCAACGCGTCTGTCGCGAGGAGGACTGGATGGCGCTCTGCAAATTGACCGACACGCACAACAACAACAAGCCGATCTACATCAATCCGCTCGAGGTCATCGCCGTGCAGGATGTTTCCGGCCAGACCTGGGTGATCACGACCGGGCGCATGCCCAACGGAGCCAGCAGGCACGCGGTGGTGGCGCAGTCCGTTGAGGACACGGTCAAGCTGCTCGACGGGATGATGCCGCGTATGACCTAGACCTCACGGTCCCGGCGCTAGCGCTTCGCCGGCCCCGCGTCTCGATCGCATAGCCCGAAGTCTATGGGCGGTCGGGCATTTCCACTCGCCATCACCTTGACAGTTCCGAGCCGAGCATGAAGGTACCTTCCCGACATGTCAGTGGCGGCTCGGCAAAATACCCCGTGGAATTCCAATCGGGCCGAGACGCAGCGCTGACCTGAGGTACGTGCACAATCGGTGGCCGAACCGGGCTACCCAAGGGAGGTATTCATGCGCACCATCAAGGGGCCGGCCATTTTCCTGGCCCAGTTCGCAGGCGATCAGGCGCCGTTCGACACCCTCGACAATCTGTGCGGCTGGGCCGCTGACCTGGGCTACAAGGGCGTGCAGATCCCGACCTGGGCCAGCCATCTGGTCGATGTCGAGAAGGCAGCAACGTCGAAGACCTACGCCGACGAGCTCAAGGGCAAGGTGAACAGCCACGGGCTCGAGATCGCCGAACTCGCGAGCCACATCATCGGCCAGCTGGTCGCCGTGCATCCGGCTTACGACACCCTGTCCGATGGCTTCGCCATTCCCGCTGTGCGCGGCAATCCGAAGGCCCGGCAGGAATGGGCCGTGCAGCACCTCAAGCATTGCGCCGCGGCCTCGAAGAATCTCGGCCTCAAGGCCCACGCCACTTTCTCGGGCGCACTCGCCTGGCCTTACCTCTACCCGTTCCCGCAGCGCCCGGCCGGCCTCGTCGAAGAGGCCTTCGACGAACTGGCCCGCCGCTGGACCCCGATTCTCGACGAGTTCGATCGCAACGGCGTCGACGTCTGCTACGAGATTCACCCCAGCGAAGACCTGCACGATGGCGTCACCTACGAGATGTTCCTCGAGCGGGTGAACAATCACCCGCGGGCGAACCTGCTCTACGATCCCAGCCACTTCGTGCTGCAGCAGCTCAACTATCTGGAATACATCGACTTTTACCACGAACGCATCCGCATGTTCCACGTCAAGGACGCCGAGTTCAACCCGACCGGCAAGCAGGGCGTCTATGGCGGCTTCCAGTCTTGGGTGAACCGGGCAGGGCGCTTCCGCTCGCTCGGCGATGGCCAGGTCGATTTCGCCGGCATCTTTTCGAAGCTCAGCCAGTACGGCTTCGACGGCTGGGCCGTGCTCGAATGGGAGTGCGCCATCAAGTCGCCGCAGCAGGGTGCCGAGGAAGGGGCTCCGTTCATCCAGAGCCACATCATCAACGTCACCGAGAAGGCCTTTGACGACTTCGCGGCGTCGGGCACCGACAAGGCGGCCAACCGCAAGATTCTCGGTCTGAGCTAAGGGGGAAGAAATGGCAGAAAACGGCGCTCCGCGCATTCGCCTGGGCATGGTCGGTGGCGGCACCGGTGCTTTCATCGGCTACGTCCATCGTGTCGCCGCCCGCATCGACGGCGACTACGACCTCGTCGCGGGAGCCTTGTCATCCAACGCGGCGACGGCCAAGGAAAGCGGCAAGAACCTCGGCCTCGCCGAGGACCGCATCTACACCTCGTACGAGGAAATGGCAGCCAAGGAATCCGCCCGCAAAGACGGCATCCAGGCCGTCTCGATCGTCACCCCGAACCACGTCCACTTCGGCCCGGCAAAGGCCTTCCTCGAGGCCGGCATCCACGTCATCTGCGACAAGCCGATCACCTCGACGCTCGAGGACGCGCGCGCACTGGCGGCGATCAAGCCAAAGAAGGGCGCGAAGTTCCTCCTCACCCACAACTACACCGGCTACCCGCTGGTGCGGCAGGCCCGTGAGCTGGTGAAGTCGGGCGCCCTAGGCAAGATCCGCATCGTGCAGGTCGAGTACCCGCAGGATTGGCTGACCAATGCCGCCGACCCGGACAACAAGCAGGCCTCGTGGCGCACCGATCCCAAGCGCTCCGGCGCCGGCGGCGCCATCGGCGACATCGGCACCCACGCCTACAACCTCGCGCGCTTCGTCACCGGGCTGAAGACAGAGGCCGTCAGCGCCGAGCTCACCAGCTTCGTCAAGGGCCGCAAGCTCGACGACGACGTGCAGATCAAGCTGCGCTTTTCGGGCGGCGCCAAGGGCATGCTGTGGGCGAGCCAGGTGGCAGTGGGCAACGAGAACGGCCTGCAGCTGCGCGTCTACGGCGAGAAGGCCGGGCTCGAGTGGCGGCAGGACAACCCGAACTACATGTGGTTCACCGAGTTCGGCAAACCCAAGCAACTCCTGACCCGCGGCGGCGCCATCTCGGCCCCGCCCGCCGCCTCGATGAATGTCCGCATCCCGGGCGGCCATCCCGAGGGCTACCTCGAGGCCTTCGCCACGCTCTACAGCCAGTTCGCCCAGGTGATCCGCGGCGAAGGCAAAGATGTCGCCGGGCTCCTGCCCAGCCTCGCCGATGGCGTCGAAGGCATGGAGTTCATCATGGCCTCCGTCGCCTCGTCGAAGGCCGACGGCAAGTGGACCAAGCTCAGCGAAGTTTGAGCCAACTTAGGCCCTCGCCATCGGCGGGGGCCTACACCCAGGCCGCCACCGCGCCCCAGATCAGCACCAGCCCGGACGCGGTCAGCCCGACCAGCACGACGCGGCGGAAGCCGATCGTGGTCAGGCGCTTGAACACCAGCACGCCGAGGATCGCGAACGGCACCAGCACCACGCCGGTCAGCGCCAGCGCGCCGATCATCTCGGGCTGCAGCGTCCCCGCGATCAGGTAGACCGTCAGTGTCGCCGTGTGCATGGCGATGTTGAAGCCCTGCAGCACGCCGCGTTGCTCGTCCTTGCTCCAGCCGCGCAGTGTTGTCCACAGCGTCGGCACCGGCCCCGAGATGCCGGCCATGCCCCCGAGGAAGCCGCCGATCCAGCCCGAGAACGCATCGGCGACCCGCCCGCCCCATTGAAAGTTGAGATCGGGCCGCAACAGCAGCATCAGCGGGCAATAGGCGACAAGGAACAGCCCGAGCCCGAACTTGAAGGCGTTCGGATCGGCCGCGCCGACCAGTTGCGCTCCGATCGGGATGCCAACCAATCCGCCCGCAATGAAGGGCAGGGCCCGTCGCAGGTCGAAGCCGCGCCACACGAACGGCAACGTCACCAGTTGCCCCACCAGCGATCCGAACACCGTCAGCACCACAGCGAGCTTCGGATCGACACCCCAGGCCCAGATCGATAGTGACACCAGCGCGAAGGCGAAGCCCGACACGCCCTGCGCGAACCCCGACAGGGCCGCGCCCACCCCGATCAACAGCAGTGTTTGGTCCAAATCGGCTACCGGCGCTGCGGTGTCTTGGGATGCTGCTGTCCCGTCGGCGGACCCGCCGGCGGCGGCTCGTCCACCCGCTCGACCGTGTACCCCCGCTGCTCGAGCAGTTTTGGTACCCCACCGGACCCAACGAGATGTGCCGCACCGACGATGATCAGCGACTCATCGTTGTCGGCCAGGAGTTGCTCGATCGGCGTCAGCCAACGCTCGTTGCGCTTGGTGATCAGGGTGTCGTACGCCGCCTTGTCGCTAGCCTTGACCTGATCGTTGACGAGGGTGGCGAGCGCAACCGTATCCCCGCGTTCCCAGGCGTCGATCAGCGTATCCAGCGTATCGATCTCGCCCCTTTCGATGGCCTCGACTGCCGACATCAACCCCTCGATCTGCTCGTCGAGCGGCGTATCGGCGAGAAAGCCCATCTGCTCGGCCGCAGTCTCAAGGCTCCGCTTGCGCTCGGGAGCGATCTCGGCGTCCACCAGCGTTTCCACTCCGGCCATCTTCTTGGGCCCGATACCGCCCGCCAGCGTCATCGCCGCCAGCCACGGTTGCATGCGCTCCAGCACGACAATGTCCGATCCAACGGCGGCTGCGGCGCTGGTGAGGCGCTCGAACTCCTCAGGCTCCAGCAGGTCGGCTAGGGTCTTGCCGCCGCCCACCATGCCCCGGGTCAACGTGAACTGGGTGATCGCGCTGTAGGCCTCGAGGTCCATCACCACCTCGAAATAGACGTGCTCGGCCGAGTTCAGGATGCTGTCGAACTCGGGTGTGCGCCAGTCGACGTCGCGCGTGAACAGGTGAACCGAGCCGAACAGATAGATGTCGCTGTCGGCGTCGCTGACCTTCCAGATCGCGGGGTCGGCCAGCGCCGGGCCGCTGAGCGCAATGCCCGCGGCGAAGGTGAGCAGCAGGCGGCGGAGCTGTCTCACGCCGCCGACCCTCAGTGCGTCCAGGGCGTCTTGCGGTCGGAGCGGAAATTGTCCGAGTAGCTGGTGCGCTTCACCGTCGGGCTATGGTCCGGCAGCACCTGGTAGGCGATGCCATTCTTGTGCGCGTAGGCCTCGGCTTCCTCGAGCGTGTCGAAGGTGAGGCGGATCTGCGCCCGCGTGTCGGTGGACGAGGTGTACCCCATCAGCGGCTCGATCTCGCGAGGAGTGGCTGGCTCATGCACCAGGACCCACTCCTTGGACTTGCCGCGGCCGGACTGCATGGCGTTAGGCGCAGGCCGGAAGATACGTGCCGTCATCGCTTCCTCGTCAGATGGTCGGGGCAGAGTGATTCGAACACTCGACCCCCGGTTCCCAAAACCGGTGCTCTACCAGACTGAGCTATACCCCGAACTGTCGCCCTTCCGTTATCGGGAGTTGCCCAAAAGAGCAAGCTGGCCACCGCAGATGACACGAGGTTGACGGCGCTATCCCAATCCGCTGACAAGGACACGATGATCGATCTGAGCAAACCCTGGCCTTTCGGCTTGTCGCGCCGCAACGCGCTGTACTTTGTCCTCGGCTTTGCCGTGCTGATCGTCGCGCTTTATTGGCTGGATCGGCCGCTGTCGGTGTGGGGGCAGGGCCTGCCGGAAGGCGTCAGGGCCTTCTTCGAGTGGGTGACCCAGTGGGGCGAGTCCGACTGGATCCTGATTCCGACGTTCATCGCCTGGCTGGTTGCGTGGCTGCTCTCGCTCCTCACCCGTGACGCCATCAGGCAAGCGCTCGGCGAACTGGCTGCGCTCGCCGGTTTCATCTTCGTCGGTGTCGGGCTGCCGAGCCTCATCTCGACGCTGCTGAAACGCCTCATCGGCCGCGGCCGGCCCGAGACCTGGGTCGCGGAAACGCCGCTGAGCTTCCAGTGGCTCAACTGGAGCGCCTTCGAATACCAGAGCTTCCCTTCGGGCCACGCCACCACGGCGTTCTCGCTCGCGGCCGTCGTCGCCTTCATCTGGCCGAAAGTCTTCTGGCCGGCGATGGCCTTCGCCGCCCTCGTCGCCATTTCCCGCATCGTGGTGGGCGCGCACTATCCGACCGACATCACCGCCGGCGCGGTGCTGGGCGTGCTTGGCGCCTACGCGGTGCGCCAGTTCTTCGTCGCCCGGGGCTGGCTGTTCGCCGCCAACGACAAAGGTGGTACGGAGCGCCGGAAGTTCGCGGCGCTCCACGGCCTGTTCGTCAGGCGCTAACCGCGTGGTAGCGGCCCAGCGCCGCGCCCATGTCCGCCTGCAGGTCAGCGAGGCTCTCCAGCCCCACATGCACCCGGAACATCTGACCCGGGGCGTCCCACGGCACCGCCGTGCGGATATTGGTCGGGTCGAACGGGATGCAGAGGCTCTCGTAGCCGCCCCACGAATAGCCCATGCCGAACAGCCCGAATCCATTGACCATCGCCGCCAGCGCCTCGCGCGACCGCTTGTTCACCCGGAACGCGAACAGGCTGCCCGAACCCTTGAAATCACGCTTGAAGATGGCGTGGTCCGGATGGCTGGCAAGTCCGGGATGATAGACCTCCTCCACCCCTGGCTGGCCCTGCAGCCAGGCGGCAAAGGCCAGCGTCTGCTCGTTGTGATGCTTCATCCGCACCGCCAGCGTCCTGAGCCCGCGCAGCGTCAGGTACGAATCGTCGGGCGACACTGCGACGCCGAGGATCCGGTGCGTCCGCTTGAGCCGGTTCCAGTGCGTCTCGTTGGCTGAAACCGTGCCCACCATCGCATCGGAATGACCCACGAACATCTTCGTGGCAGCGTGCATCACCACGTCGGCGCCCAGCTCGAGCGGGCGGTGGAACAGCGGCGTCGCCCACGAGTTGTCGACGATCACGGTAATGCCGCGGGCGTGTGCCGCCGCCGCGATCGCCGGCAGGTCCTGCATCTCGAAGGTCAGCGAGCCCGGGCTCTCGACGAACACCGCCTTGGTCTTGTCCGTGAACAACTGCGCAATGCCCGCGCCGATCCGGGGATCGTAGAATCGCGTTGTTATGCCAAACCGCGTCAGGCCCTCGGTGGCGAACGTACGTGTCGGTTCGTACGCGGAATCGGTCATCAACAGCTCGTCGCCCGCCGAAACCGCTGCGAGCAGTGCGGTGGACAGCGCTGAAAGCCCCGATGGCGCGATGATCGTCCCCGCCGCCCCCTCGAGCTCGCTCACCAGGTCGCAAAGCGCCCGAGTCGTAGGGTTGTCGTTCCGCCCGTAGCGATACGGCGCCTTGTAATCCTCCAGTTCGTCCAGCGTCTTGAACAGGATGGTCGAACCGCGGAACACCGGCATGTTCACAAAGCCGAAATGATCGTCCGAAGCGCGTCCGCTATGCGTGAGAACGGTTTCCATGGACACGGTTTCGCCGGTTTTCCCGAGGTTTTTAGTCATTGCAAGTCCTGCTCAAATTGCAGTCACGGTGGGATTCTGAACAAAAAACAGTCAGGTCTGCTGCCCCATTTTGGCCATGGAGCTTGACGCAACCGGCAATTGCCGCTTCGATGCTTACCAGCATCACTCCCGCCCTCCAAGGCGGAGGTGCCGCCAGGCAGTAGGCTGGGGCCACGCTGCCTGGACGAACAGGGTCAGGAAACAAGGTAAAAACAATGATCAAATCGCTTCTTACCGTCGCGCTCGCGGCAGGCCTCGGCCTTTCCGCATCAGCTGCGTACGCTCAGACGACGACGTCCGCGACGCTTGATGCCGTGAAAGCCAAGGGCTACGTCCAGTGCGGCGTGACCGGCGGCGTCCCGGGCTTCTCCGCTCCGGATGCGAACAACAACTGGACCGGTCTCGAAGTCGACTACTGCCGCGCCATCGCGGCGGCTGTTTTCAACAATGCCGACGCCGTACGCTACACGCCGCTCACCTCGCAGGAGCGCTTCACGGCTCTCTCCGCCGGTGAAATCGACGTGCTGTCGCGTACCACCACCTGGACCATGAGCCGCGACACCCAGCTCGGCATCAAGTTCGTCGGCACCATGTTCTATGACGGCCAGGGCTTCATGGTCCGCAAGGCCGACAACATCAAATCGGCGCTCGACTTGAGCGGCGCCGCCATCTGCATCGAGTCCGGCACCACCACCGAGCTGAACGCGGCGGATTACTTCGCTGCCAACAAGCTCGAGTTCAACACCGTGGTGTTCGTCGATCAGGACGAAGTCGTGAAGGCCTACGAAGATGGCCGCTGCGACGTCTACACCACTGACTCGTCGGCTCTCGCCGCCGAACGTTCGAAGTTCGCCAACCCGGCTGACCACATCATCCTGCCCGAGATCATCTCCAAGGAGCCCCTCGGCCCGGTCGTGCGTCAGGGTGACGATGGCTGGTTCAACATTGCCCGCTGGACCTACTACGCACTGCTCGAAGCTGAAGAACTCGGCGTCAGCTCGGCCAACGTCGACGAGATGCTGGCTTCCGACAACCCGGCGATCAAGCGCCTGCTCGGCGTCGAAGGCGACTTCGGCACCCCGATCGGCCTGACCAAGGACTGGGCCTACCAGATCGTCAAGCTGGTCGGTAACTACGGCGAGGTCTACGACAAGCACGTCGGCCCGAACACGCCGATCGGTCTGGCCCGCGGCCTGAACGCGCTGTGGAAGGATGGCGGCATCCAGTACTCGCCGCCGATCCGCTAAGCCTTTCTGCAGCCCGGCGCTGATCTCCAGCGCCGGGCTGACCACTTCCTGGCGACGGCTTGGCGGAGCTATTGTTGCCACGATTATTCGTTCTCCTGGGCAGGGGAGATGCGCGACCCATGGCATCCTTAGACACGGCGCAAGCACCGCCGCGGAATTTCTCCTTCAATGACCCCGTGGTACGCGGCGTCATCTACCAGGTCGTTGTCGCGGTGCTGGTCGTCACGTTCGTGGTCTGGATCGTCAACAACACGGCGATCAACCTCAAGGCGCAGAACAAGACCTCCGGCTTCGACTTCCTCTGGAAGACGGCCGGCTTCGATATCAGCTTCGCGCTGTTCCCCTTCGATCGCACGTCCTACTACTGGCAGGCCTTCCTCGTCGGCCTCACCAACACCATTCTCGTCGCCGTCATCGGCATCTTCTTTGCGACGGTCATCGGCTTTACCATCGGCATCGCGCGCTTGAGTTCGAACTACCTCGTCTCGCGGCTGGCCACGGTCTACGTCGAAACCATCCGCAACATCCCGCTGCTGCTGCAGCTGTTCTTCTGGTACTTCGCGGTGCTGAAGACCATGCCGGCGGTGCGCGACTCGCTCGCCCTGCCGCTGAACACCTTCATCAACCAGCGCGGCCTCTTCGTGCCGCGTCCCGTGCCGTCCGAGCAGTTCGTCTGGGTCTGGGTGGCACTGCTCGTCGCCGCCGTGCTGTGGTTCGCGCTATCCCGCTGGGCCAAGGCGCGGCTCGAACGAACTGGCCGGCGCTTCCCCGTGTTCTTCGGCGGCTTGCTGCTCACCGCCGTGATCGTCGCCGTCATCTGGCTGGCAAGCGGTGCGTCCGTCACCTTCGATCCGCCAGTGCTCAACCGCTTCAACTTCAAGGGCGGGCTCGAGCTGCCGCCGGAGTTCGTGGCGCTGCTGTTCGGGCTCTCCATCTACACCGCCTCGTTCATTGCCGAGACGGTGCGCGGCGGCATCCAGTCGGTCAGCCATGGCCAGACCGAGGCGGCGCAGGCCCTCGGCCTGCAGGAAGGCGACCGGCTGCGGCTGGTCATCGTCCCGCAGGCCATGCGCGTCATCATTCCGCCGCTGACCAGCCAGTATCTCAACCTGACCAAGAACTCGTCGCTCGGCGCCGCCATCGGCTACCCCGAACTGGTGAACGTCTTCACCGGCACGACGCTCAACCAGACCGGCCGCGCCATCGAGGTGATCGCGCTGACCATGCTGGTCTATCTCATCCTGTCGCTGGGCACTTCAGCGCTCATGAACTGGTACAATGCCCGCGTGGCATTGGTTGAGCGGTAGGAGCACCCGATGACCGATATCGCCTTCGTCCGCTCCGAGATTGCCACCGCTCAACCCGCTCCGCGCCGCGAGAGCGGAGCGGTCGCGTGGCTGCGCAAGAACCTGTTCGCCAGCGTTTCGGACAGCATCCTCACCATCGTTGCCGCGCTGTTCCTGTTGTGGATCATCCCGCAACTCTACGGCTTCTTCATCGGCCGCGCCGTGCCGCCGGGCGGCACCGTCGAGCAGTGCCGCGTCGAGAATGTCGGTGCCTGCTGGGCTTACATCTCCAGCGAGATCGAGTTCTTCATCTACGGCTTCTACCCGATGGCCGAGTACTGGCGCCCCAACATCGTGTTCGCGATGCTGGCGCTCATCGGCCTGCCGCTGCTCTGGCCGTCCGCACCGTTCAAGATCGCCAACGCGGCGCTGTTCTTCGTCGTCTTCCCGATCGTCTCGGTAATCCTCTTGTCCGGCGGCATGTTCGGCCTGCGCTACGTGCCGACCGAGCAGTGGGGCGGCCTCCTCGTCACCCTGATCATCTCGGTGGTGGGCATCTGCCTGTCGCTGCCGCTCGGCGTCCTGCTGGCGCTCGGCCGGCAGTCCAAGCTCCCGATCATCAAGACGCTCTGCATTGCCTTCATCGAGCTGATCCGCGCGGTACCGCTGATCACCATCCTGTTCATGGCCTCGATCATGCTGCCGCTGTTCATGCCGCAGGGCACGACAGTCGACAAACTGGTTCGCGCCCTCGTCGGCGTGACGCTCTTCGCCTCTGCCTATATGGCCGAGGTGGTGCGCGGCGGCATGCAGGCGATCGGCCGTGGGCAGTACGAGGCGGCACAAGCCCTTGGGCTCGGCTACTGGAAACGCACCGGTTTCATCATCCTCCCGCAGGCGCTCAAGCACGTCATCCCCGGCATCGTCGGCAACTTCATCTCGCTGCTGAAGGACACTTCGTTGGTCTATATCGTCGGCATGAAGGACCTGCTCGAGGCCGTGAAGACCAAGAACGACGCCATCGAGTGGGCGTCCCCAACCCAGTCCATCACCGGCTACATCTTCGCAGCGGCGGTGTTCTGGGTGCTCTGTTTCTCCATCTCCCGTTACTCCCGATACTGGGAGCGCCGGCTCAACACCGGCCACAAGAGGTAGCTCATGTCAGACGTTTCCCCGGTAGTCGTTGATCGCGACATCGACACCTCGAACATGCAGGTGTCGAAGACCGAAGTGGCGGTCGAAATCATCGGCATGAACAAGTGGTTCGGCGACTTCCACGTGCTGCGCGACATCAATCTCAAGGTGATGAAGGGCGAGCGCATCGTCATTGCCGGGCCGTCGGGCTCCGGCAAGTCGACGCTGATCCGCTGCATCAACCGCCTCGAGGAGCACCAGAAAGGCCAGGTCATCGTCAATGGCGTCGAGCTGACCTCGGACCTGCGTCGCGTCGACGAAGTGCGCCGCGAAGTCGGCATGGTGTTTCAGCACTTCAACCTGTTCCCGCACCTCACGATCCTGCAGAACCTGACGCTGGCGCCGATCTGGGTGCGCGGCATCCCCAAGGCGCAGGCCGAAGAGACGGCGATGAAGTACCTCGAACGGGTGCGCATTCCCGAGCAGGCGTCGAAGTTCCCCGGCCAGTTGTCCGGCGGCCAGCAGCAGCGTGTCGCCATCGCCCGCTCGCTCTGCATGAACCCGCGCATCATGCTGTTCGACGAGCCCACCTCCGCCCTCGACCCGGAAATGGTCAAGGAAGTGCTCGAGGTGATGATCAGCCTCGCCGAAGAAGGCATGACGATGCTCTGCGTCACCCACGAAATGGGCTTCGCCCGCCAGGTCGCCAATCGTGTGATCTTCATGGATCAGGGCCAGATCATCGAGCAGAACGAGCCTGAAGCGTTCTTCTCCAACCCCCAGCACGAACGCACCAAGTTGTTCCTCAGCCAGATCCTGCACTGAAGCCTCTTGGTCCTCCCCCGCGTGGCGGGGGGGGACCATGCGAAGCATGGTGGGGGCGGCCAAACGCGCAGAAAGCGCCAAAACTCCGTTCATCTACCGTTCACGTCGATGGCAAACCGGCGGCCGGGCAGGGCAGCAACGCTGCCATACGCCACGTACCGGCCGGCCTCCTCCGTCGCCGCCACTCGCCAAAACCGTCCGCTTTGCCGGCCGTTCCCCACACTTGTCCCCGCCACTCACCGCCGGGCGATAATGTCTCGCGTCGAACAACAGCAGCGAGACACATCGGCACATGCACCAATTGAACGATCTTACCCGTAAGCGTTCAGCGACAGCGGCGCAGTGCCGCCTTGACCCGGCCACCCTCGATCGGGATATTGCGCCCGGGCGAGTTGGAGCAACGTTTTGACCATGACGGTTTCGGCCGTTTGGCGTGGCCTCGTCCGCGTCATCCTTTGTGTAGCGATCATGATGCCGGCCTTCGCCACGGCGCAGACCGCGCCGCCTGCTGCGGCCGGCCCGACGCTGCAGGCGATCCGTGACCGCGGTCACCTGATCTGCGCCACCTCCGATCCGCTGCCCGGCTTCGCCCAGCCCGGCACCGACGGCCGCTGGACCGGCTTCGACGTCGACTTCTGCCGCGCCGTCGCAGTCGCCGTGTTCAACGACGCCAGCAAGATGGAATTCGTCCCGCTCTCGGGCGATAGCCGCTTCGCGCAGCTACAGACCGGCAGCATCGACCTCATCGCCCGTAACGCTCCGTGGACCATGCGCCGCGATACCGGCTACGGCGCCAGCTACGTCGCCACCTCGTTCTACGACGGCCAGGCGATCATGGTGCCGCAGTCGCTCGGTTTCGTTTCCGCCTACGAACTCGACAACGTGCGGGTCTGCATCGTCGATGCGCCGGAGGAACTGGCCAACCTGCGCGAGTTCTTCTTCGGCACGCAGGCGACCTATACCGAAGTGCTCTACGAGGACCGCGAGGACCTGACCGTCGCCTACCGCGAGGGCCTCTGCAACGCCGTGTCGGCCTCGGCCAGCTTCCTCAACGCTATGCGCCGCAGCCTGCCCGAACCCGCGACACATCGCATCCTGCCCGAGCGCATCTCGAAAGATGCCTTCGGCCCCGTGGTCCGCGCCGGCGACGACCAGTGGTTCGATATCGTCGAGTGGACGCTGTTCGCACTGATCGATGCCGAGGAGGCCGGCGTCACCTCGCTGAACATCGGCTCGCTGGCGGCCGCCAAGACCCACCGCATCCGCCGCCTGCTCGGGCTCGAGGGCGACTTCGGCCCTACCATCGGCCTCGATCACATGTTCATTGCAAATGTCATCAAGGCTGTCGGCAATTACGGCGAGATCTTCGAGCGAAACTTCGGCCCCGCGACAGGTGCTGCCGTGGTGCGCGGGCAGAATGCGCTGTGGACCAATGGTGGGCTGATCTACGCCCCGCCGATCGAGTAGGCGTCAGGGCCCATAGCTGATCAGCGCGATCTCGCCAACGCGCGTATCGAGGTTGAAGCGCGTCGCCGCAACAGCCGGCCGGTCGGCAAGCCACGCGATGTGCCGCCACTCGGCGTTCCAGCTCGGCACGCGGGCGACGATGGCCCGATCATCGAGCCGCCACACGATCAGTGCCGAGTTATCCCGGCCCCATTCTCGCGGCGCGTCGAATGAAGCCGCGAGATAGCGGCCGTCCGGGCTGAAGGACAGTTCCGGTAACTGCTGATCGCCGAGCCGCCAGCCCTGAAGCGGGGCGACCAGCAATTGCCCGGCCCAGGAGGCGAAGGCAGCGTCCGCGATACGGACGCCGACAACGCCGCTGTCGTCGCGGGTCTCGAGATGCTGCGCGATGCGCGCACCGTCCGCCGACATGGCCGACGCAATGCCGTTGACGAAGATCGGCGCTGCGGCAGGCCCACTGATCTCTCCGGACTGTGTCCCGTCGAAGCCGTACACCTGCGCGACGCCCGATGCGGGCCGCTCGAAACTGCCGATACCGGGGTCGACGAGGAGACGCCTGTCGCCATCGAACCCAATGAAGCTCGGCCCGAACTGCTGGACGCTGCCCAGGCTTTCGCCGGTGCTCCTGTCGATGATGGTGGTGGGCAAATCCAGCGACGACACCGCCAGCAACCTGCCGTCGGCAGACACAGCAGCCTTGAGCCACGAGATCGCGGGCGGCAGCGCGGGCAGGGCGGTTTCGCCCACGTTTCGGCCGTTCGCATCGAGCTCTATCAGGCGTTGCGGCGCCGTGGGCTCAGGCCCATCACCCCGCGCGGCGGTCAGCAGCGTGCCGTCGGGCAGGGCAGCCAGCATCTGGAGTTGTGTCGCAGGGAAACTTGCGATGACCCGGCAGGTACTACCACCCAGCAGCCTGTCGATCGGGCCGCACGGGTAGAATGCACCCTGGCCCCAGGCGAAGACGGCCAAGCCGACGGCGCACACAACGACCAGGCTGCTGATGACGACCTTCCAGCTCATCGGCCCCGCTCCGCCGTTATCTGCCTGAGACGCTAGGCCGATTCTGTGTCGAACAGGACACTGACGCGCCGGTTGATGGCGCCCTTCTTCTCGATCTTGCCGAGCTTCAGGCGGCCGATCTCGCTGGTGTTCCTGACATGAGTGCCGCCGCAGGGCTGCAGGTCCACATCGCCGATGCGCACCAGCCGCACGCGGCCCTGGCCCATAGGTGGCTTGACGTTCATCGACTTGATCAGGCCGGGGTTGGCTTCGAGCTCCGCATCGGTGATCCACTCGGCCGATACCGGCAGCGCTGCTTCCACTAACGCATTGAGTTTGCGCTCGATTTCGGCAGCGTCCGGGACATCCGGCAGGTTGAAATCGACCCGCCCCTTGTCCTCGCCCACCGCCGCGCCGGTGATTGGGTAGGGCAGCACCACGGTTACGAGGTGCAGCGCCGTATGCATCCGCATCAGCTTGTGCCGGCGCTCCCAATCGAGGTGGGCGATAACCTCTTCGCCCTGCTGAAGCCCAGCTTGATCCGCCGCAGGCACGTGAAAGATTACCGTCTTATCGCCGTCAGGATGGATTGTTCCAGCGATCGACACGAACGAGCCATCGGCGCGTTCGAGCTTCCCGGTGTCGCCAGGTTGCCCGCCCGAAGTCGCATAGAAGATGGTCCGGTCGAGCACGATCCCGCCCTCGGGCGTGATCGCCGTCACCAGCGTCGGCAGCGAGCGGACATAGCTGTCCTCTCGAAAGATGAATTCAGTCACGCAACCGGCTCCGCCTCGACGACCGAATGCCAGTCTATGGGCGTCTTGGCCTCAAGCCAATGCGGCACCGGCAGGTTCTTCGAGCGGAGGAATTCCGGGTTGAACAGCTTGCTCTGATAGCGGTTGCCATAGTCGGCGAGGATCGTGACGATGGTCTTGCCCGGCCCGAGATCACGCGCCAGCCGCACCGCACCGGCAATGTTGATCCCGGAAGAGCCGCCGAGGCAGAGCCCCTCATATTCGAGCAGGTCGAAGACGTAGGGCAGGGCCTCGCTGTCGGGAATCTGGTAGGCCCGGTCCACCACGATGTCTTTGAGATTGGCGGTGATCCGGCCCTGGCCGATGCCCTCGGTGATCGAGTTGCCGGAGCTCTTGAGTTCGCCCGTCGTGTAATAGCTGTAGAGCGCCGCGCCCTCGGGGTCGGCGAGGCCGATCTGGATGTTCGGGTTCTTCGCCTTCAGCGCCATCGAGATGCCGCCAAGCGTGCCGCCCGAGCCGACGGCACAGATGAAGCCATCCACCTTGCCGCCGGTCTGCTCCCAGATCTCCGGGCCGGTGGTCTCGATATGCGCCTGCCGGTTGGCGACATTGTCGAACTGGTTGGCCCAGATGGCCCCGCCCGGCAGTTCCTTCGCCAGCTTCTCGGCCAGCCGGCCGCTCAGCTTCACGTAGTTGTTGGGGTTCTTGTAGGGCTTGGCCGGCACCTGGATCAGTTCGGCACCGAGCAGCGTCAGCGCGTCCTTCTTCTCCTGGCTCTGCGTCTCGGGGATCACGATCACCGATTTGTAGCCCAGCGCATTGGCGACCATGGAAAGGCCGATGCCGGTATTGCCGGCCGTGCCCTCGACGATCGTCCCGCCCGGCCGCAGCAGCCCCTTCTTCTCGGCGTCGCGCACGATGTAGAGCGCCGCTCGATCCTTCACCGATTGCCCCGGATTGAGGAACTCCGCCTTGCCCCAGATATCGCAGCCCGTCGCGTCGGAGACGCGGTTGAGCCGGATCAGGGGCGTATTGCCGATGGCGGAGATGACGTCGCGGTGGTTGGTCATGGGGTACGGGAGCTGGTGAAGGTGGCCCGAAACTAGGGGGCAGGCGGACCGCTGCCAAGGCTTAAGGCACGGAATGGTATGGGATTTCGAACCGGAGCGGATTGGTGGCAGGATTTCGCGGGGCGCGGTCGAAGCAGGGCAGGCCATTCCCGCCGTGCGCCCGGACGACATCGTCGCCTGCGACGAGAACAGTGACTTGGAATAGATTTTCCTTTCCTCGATGTCCCCGACGCAGCCGTTCTTGTCATGACGGTCATGCGACAAGCTCCACCTTTACAATGTCAGATACGCGCAAACAGGCGGAATAGTTCACTTTTTTGGTAGTCTAGTAGCGCTTGCCGCTCCCCTTCTGACCGCGTATTTGACTGCCGTTGCAACATGGTTCCCCAGCGCCAATGAGTTCAATCGGCCCGCGTGGCCTCAGCCACCTGAAGTCCCTCGAGTCCGAGAGCATCGAAATCTTCCGCGAAGTTGCGGCGAGCTTCGAGCGGCCGGTGATGATGTATTCGATCGGCAAGGACTCCTCCGTCCTGCTGCATCTGGCGCGCAAGGCCTTCTATCCCAGCCGCATTCCGTTCCCGCTGCTCCACATCGATACGAAGTGGAAGTTCCGCGAGATGATCGCCTTCCGCGACCGGATGGCGAAAGAGCACGGCTTCGAGCTGCTGGTGCACACCAACCCCGAAGGCCTCGCCAACAACATCAATCCGTTCGACCACGGCTCGGCGCGCTTCACCGACATCATGAAGACCCAGGCGCTGCGCCAGGCGCTGAACGCCGGCGGCTACGATGCAGCGATCGGCGGTGCCCGCCGCGACGAGGAGAAGTCCCGCGCCAAGGAGCGCATCTTCTCGCACCGGAACGCCCAGCACGCTTGGGACCCCAAGAACCAGCGCCCCGAACTCTGGCGCATCTTCAACACGCGGCTGGCGCCCGGCGAAAGCATGCGCGTGTTCCCGATCTCGAACTGGACCGAGCTCGACATCTGGACCTACATCTATTCCGAAGGCATCGAGATCCCGCCGCTCTACTTCGCCCGGCCGCGCCCGGTGGTCGAACGCCTCGGCACGTTGATCATGATCGACGACGACCGCTACCGGTTCGAACCCGGCGAGACGCCGCGCGAGGAAGTCGTCCGCTTCCGCACCCTCGGTGATTACCCGCTGACCGGCGGCATCCGGTCCGACGCGGCTGATCTTCCCTCGATCATCATGGAAATGCAGGCCTCCCGCACCTCCGAGCGCGAAGGCCGCCTGATCGACAGCGACCAGGCCGGCTCGATGGAAAAAAAGAAGCAGGAAGGGTACTTCTGATGGCCAGCGTACCCATGACCGCACCCTCGGCCGAAGTGGCGCTCGATCTCTGGCTTGCCGAGCAGACCGAAAAGGGCCTGCTGCGCTTCCTCACCTGCGGCTCCGTCGACGACGGCAAATCCACACTGATCGGCCGCCTGCTCTATGACAGCCAGCTGATCCTCGACGACCAGCTCGCGAGCCTCCGCAAGGAAAGCCGCAACCGCACCACCGGCGACGAAGGCATCGATTTCTCGCTGCTGGTCGACGGCCTCACCGCCGAGCGCGAGCAGGGCATCACCATCGACGTCGCCTACCGGTTCTTCTCCACCGACAAGCGCAAGTTCATCGTCGCCGATACCCCGGGCCACGAGCAGTACACCCGCAACATGGCGACCGGCGCCTCCAACGCCGACCTCGGCATCGTGCTGATCGATGCCCGCAAGGGGGTGCTGACCCAGACCCGCCGCCACAGCTTCATCCTGAGCCTCATCGGCGTGAAGCACGTGGTGCTGGCGGTCAACAAGATCGACCTCGTCGGCTACGATGCCGATGTGTTCAACGCCATCGAGACCGAATACCGCGCGTTTGCCAAGGATCTCGGCTTCGAGACCCTGCAGGCGATCCCCGTGTCGGCGCTGAAGGGCGACAACATTCTGAAGCCGAGTCCGCAGATGCCCTGGTACCAGGGCCCGCAGCTCGTGCCCTACCTCGAGACCATCGAGGTCGCGACCGACCGCGTCGAGCAGCCGCTGCGCTTCCCGGTGCAGTGGGTGAACCGCCCCAATCTCGACTTCCGCGGCTTCTCCGGCACGGTTGCCTCGGGCGCGGTGAAGGTCGGCGACGACATCCTCATCGCGGCTTCGCGGAAGCCCGCGAAAGTCACCCGCATTGTCACCATGGATGGCGACCAGCAGCGCGCCATCGCCGGCGAGGCCGTGACGCTGGTGCTTGACCGCGAGGTCGACATCTCGCGCGGCGACGTGCTGGTGCACCCCGGCGAGACGCCCGACTATTCCAACCAGTTCCAGGCCCGTCTCGTCTGGATGAGCGACGAGCAGGCCATTCCCGGCCGCTCGTATCTGCTGAAGCTCGGCTCCCAGTTGGTCCCGGCGTCGATCACCTCCCTCAAGTTCAGAACCAACGTCAACACGCTCGAAGAAAGCGCTGCCAAGACTCTGGAATTGAACGAGGTGGGCACCGTCACTATCGCCACCGACAAGCCGATCGCCTTCGACAGCTACCGCGACAACTCCCTCTCCGGCAGCTTCATTCTGATCGACCGCATCACCAACGCCACGCTCGGCGCCGGCGTCATCGAGTACGGGCTGCAGCGCGGCAAGAACCTGAGCTACCAGTCGTTCGACGTGAACCGGAAGGTGCGCGCCGAAATGAAGGGCCAGACGCCCCAGATCGTCTGGTTCACCGGTCTCTCCGGTTCGGGCAAATCCACGGTTGCCAACCTCATCGAGAAGCGGCTCACCGCCGAAGGCCGCCACGCCTACATCCTCGACGGCGACAATGTCCGCCACGGCCTCAACAAGGATCTCGGCTTTACCGACGAGGCGCGCGTCGAGAACATCCGCCGGGTCGCCGAGGTCGCGCGGCTGATGGCCGATGCCGGCCTGATCGTCATCGTCTCGTTCATCTCGCCGTTCCGCAACGAGCGCCGCCTGGCGCGCGAAGTGGCTGGTGACGTGAAGTTCACCGAGGTCTTCGTCAACACCCCGCTCGAAGTCTGCGAGGCCCGCGATCCCAAGGGTCTTTACGCCAAGGCGCGGCGCGGCGAGATCAAGAACTTCACCGGCATATCGAGTCCCTACGAAGCCCCGGAAAAGCCCGACATCGTCCTGCATGGCGCGCTCCAGGACCCGGTTCAGATGGCCGATGACCTGTACGCCCGCGTCTTCGAGTGGGACACCGGGTACTCGATCTAGGATCGATCCCTGCCTCGGTCTCACCTTCCGCAGGTGATGCGAACTGCCTTCTCCCCTTGTGGGAGAAGGCGGAACGGTGGTTGCCATCGGCACATACGAAGGCTCGCCGCAAGCAGACGACCGATGGGCTGCGGCAACACACTCTGTGAACACCTCGCCACCTTCTGGCGCCTCACCCAATTCGATGCGACAATGCCGATGGGTTGATTGGCTAGTTCATCATGCGCAACGCGTTCCGGCTTCTGTTCTGGCTGCTGCTGCTTTGGGCGCCGGCTGTTGCTGCGCACGCCTCCTTCGATGATTCGAAGGTGTGGTTCGAGCGGCTGAGCAACGACGAGCGCTCCTCGACCCAGACCGACCTGATCCTCCTCGGCCACTATCAATACCTGGTCGACGGTCAGTTCGGCCGCGGCACGTTCGATGCGATCGCCGCCTTCCAGAAGAGCCAGGGCCGCGCCACCACCGGTGTCCTCACCGATTTCGAACGCCGCTCGCTGCGCGACCTGGCGGGGCAGGTGGACAGCAAGCTCGGCATCGAGCTGGTCAGCGATACGCCCGCTCACGTGGCGATGATGATCCCGCTGCGCCTGCTCTCGATCCGAAACCCCACAGACGCCGGCACGTCCTATGTCAGCGAGGACGGCGAGTTCTCGCTCGAGACCATGCACGTCTCGCTCACCGACCAGTCGTTCGAGGCGCTGTTCGACTTGATGACCAGCCCCGATCCCGAGCGCACCGTCACCTATCGCAGCTTCGGCGCCGGCCGCTTCGTGGTCTCCGGCCAGATCGGCGACTACTCGTTCTACACCATGTTCGTAAGCGCCGCCGGCGAGGCCATCGGCTACTCGCTGGCCTGGGGCAAGACCTACGAGAACGAGGGCGCCATCACCTCGGTCTACCTCGCTTCGCACTTCACCCCGCTCGGCAGCCTGCCGCCGCCCGATGAACTGAAGAAGGCGGAGGGGACTGGCGGGGCTCCGCCGCGCGGCGCCTTCAGCCTGCCCGAGGACCAGCCCGACCTGATCGTCCTCAACGCCGACATCACCGAGAGCACTCCCGACGAGTTCGACCGTGCACTGGCGGCCCGTCCGGACGTCCGGATTGTCGCCCTCAACAGCCCGGGCGGCTCGGTCGATTCCGCCCTGCGCATGGCCTACGAGATCAAGAAGCGCGGCCTGACCACGTTTGTGCCGCGCGACATGGGCTGCTACTCGGCCTGCGCCTACATCTTCTTCGCCGGCGCCAACCGGCAGGCCGAAGGCGAGCTCGGCGTGCACCAGATCTCCGCCGAGGTTGCCGACCTGGTGCTGGCGCAGACGACCCTCGGCGATGTGCTGGATGCGCTGCAGGATTTCGGCGTCCACCAGCAGGTGGTCTCGCACATGCTGCGCACGCCTCCCGACGACATGTACGTTTTCACCCGAGCCGAGCTGGCCGATCTCGGCATCGACCGCGGCGATCCGCTGTCGATCACCGTTGCCCTCGAGCAGCCGGCGGAGCCCGCGAACAGCGGCGGCACCGCCTTCGTGCATCTTTCGAGCCAGTCGAGCGCAGCCGAGGCGGAACGCTCACGCAGCTATATCGAGGGGCGTTGGAGTTCGCTGTTCGGCGAAGCAAAGCCCGAGATCGCAACCTCGGGCGACGTCTATCGCGTGCAACTGCCGACCCCCTCGCTCGAACGCGCCAACGCCATTTGCGCGGCCATCAAGGCGGACGGCGGCGGCTGCTACGTTACCGCTGCCGGGAGCTGAGTGAACTAGTGGTCGCCTGCCGTGACGGGCTTTTCGTCGGCGTCGACCAGTTTGGTCTCGACGTCGTGGTCGATGCCCCAGTCCAGCGCCTCGAGCTTCAAGGTCTCGAACAGCGCATCGGCGCTGACCCTGCGGCCATCAAGCTTAGCGAGGACAGATGAAAAACGCGCACCGAGATCAGACGGTGCATCAACAGCTGTTGCAGGGACCACGGCCACACTTTCCACGAGCGAGCGACGAAGTCGGACGAGCCCCCGACTGTTCGGGCGCGGGCCTACTGCAGAATCCTTTAAGGAATGTCTCTTGGACAAAGTACAATTTCGCTTTCATTCGGAAAGCGCGCTGTGGGCCAAGCAACAGAGCTTTAAGCGCAGTTTTCTACCGCGCTCTAACGGTATCCACCTGAACTGGGAATGAAAAGCGCCGCCTGCCTCATATTGGGCCGTGAGCCAGCGGTCGCAGGTTTTCGACGAAGGCGTCGGTCGCCGCATCGGGGGCGTGACGCAGCAATGGCTCCACCCAGGCCAGCATGAACGGCTCCAGCGCCTGCTTGCCGGTCTGGAACGTCTGCTCCTTGCCGTTGATCTTCTGGACGATCGACGGGTCCTCGATTGCCTTGAGGCTGAACGCGGCGATGGTGCTGAGCTTGCCGTCGCAGGCGGCATAGCCATCGTAGCCGGTGGCCTTCAGCAGGTCGGCGGTGACGATCAGCGGCGCGGTCGCGTGCAGTTGGTAGTTCAGTGCCTTGTCGGCCCGCCCCATCTCGAGCGGCAGGCTGCCATCCGGCGAGGCCTGGCAGGTCACCAGCTCGAAGCTGCCTTTGGCCCAGTCAAGCATCGCCTTGTCGCCGTTCAGCCGTCCGATCGCCGCCGCAGCCAGCCCCGCCCAGGCGCGCAGGTTCGCCTTCTTGGCATTGCGCGGTGCATCGTTGTCGAAGAACTGCTCCATCGAAGTGGCCACACCGGTGAGCCACGTGACCACGCGCTGCCGCTTGTCCGGGTCGAGGGGGCCGGCGGTCTCGGCCTGCAGCAGGGCGATTGCCAGCCCCGCGTAGCGGGCCCCGATCGCCAGCTTGACGTTCAGCGTCTCGAGTTCGGTCAGCGCCCCCGCGGCCGCCCACTGGTCGAGCCAGTCCAGCACGCATCCGGCTCGCGCCGTGTCACCGTCCATCAACGCCGTGTTGGCCATCTTCATCAGCTCGCCGATGAACTTCTCAACCGGCTGCAGTGCGCGGTCGACTTCGGCGTTCGATGCCTCGTCGATATCCGAGCGGGTCTTGCTGTCATCGGTGTAGCGGCTGCCGAAGGTCAGGCTGACCACCGGGGCAGGGGCTACGGGGCAGGCAAAGGGCTTATCCTCGGCGCGAGGAGCCGTCGCACCGAGGAGGAGGGTCATCGCGGTCGCGATGCCGAAAGCAGTCCGCATCTCAGTTCTCCACCGCCATCGAGGCGAGTAGCCGCTGCGCCTCGGGGTTGCCGAGCCCCGCGGCATCCTTGAGCAGCACCGTCGCCTGCTGGATCGAAGGCTCGATACCGATGCCCATGGCATAGGCCTTGGCCAGTTCGACCATCGCCACGGCATCGCCTGCCTCGGCTGCGCGCTTCAGCCACGAACTGGCATCGCGCGCTTCGGCAACAGTCGTGCCGGTCGAGCGAAGATAGAGCGCCAACTCGCGCATGGCCACCGCATCGCCCGACGCCGCCGCAGCAGCATAGCGTGCCGACCAGTCGACCTCATCCATGACCGCGGTCTGGATCGCCGGCGGCGCCTTCAGCACCTTCTCGCGGATCTTGCCGAGGTCAGCCACCGGGGCATCGTCGATCATCCGCTTGAACATCGCCACTGCCTTGGTCGGCGCGAAGTCCTCGCTGTCCGGATCGGCATAGATCTTCACCAGCCGGCTCACCGCCGTGTCGTCGCCGAGCGCCACCGCCTGGTCGAACAGCTCGATTGCGGTCTTGGCCCGCTCTTCGCCGCCCATCGCCATGTAGCGGTCGGCGATCGCGGTGTGGCGCCAGCCGTCCTCGCCGGCGAGTCGGAGGCTCACCTGCAGCCAGTGCTCGGTTTCGGCATCATCCGCCGTCGCGACGAACGCACCGGCCAGCTTGATGGTGTTCTCGAACGTGCAGTCGACAACGCTGGCCGCGCGATAGAGATAGTCGTGCCGCTGCGCCTCGTCGTTGGTGTTCGCAGCCGCAAAGATCAGCGCATCGGCATCGCCACGATCCTCGATCGCCTGGTGGTATTGCTGGAGCAGTTGGGTGTCGCTGACGCCCTGCGCCTGCATGATCGGCAGCAGCCGCAGGATAGCGTCGCCCTGGCCCTGCTGGGCGGCCTCGGTCAGATAGCCGATTGCCTCCTTCTGCTTTTCCGCATCGTTGGGGAAATAGTCGAGCAGCACGGAGCCGAGATCGACCGCCGCCCGCGGCAGGCCATCGGCGCGCGCCTTCTTGAGCGCGGCGATTGTCTCCTCGATCACCGTCGGCGTTGGCGCCACGGTGAGCCGATGCCGCGCCAGCGCGTCGACGGTCGCCGGCACCGGGTCGATGCGCGACTGCCAGAACTCCAGCATCTCCGGCGAAGCGCCGTTGCGGCTCAGATAGTCGACGTAATAGGCGACGGAATTGGGCCGGCCATACAGCGCGTGCGTCTGCAGCTTGGCGAGCGCGATCGGATCGGCGGCAGGGTCGAGGGCACCGATTTCGTCGGAGTCCATGAACTCGGTCGAGTTGCCGGCCGCGTCTTCCGTGCGCTGCCAGAAGCTGGCGAGGCGCATGTCGGCACCCTTCGGCGCACGGCAGAGATAGGCCTGTCGCAGATCGGTCATCGGGTCGATCTTGCCGGCGTAGGTCACGGCGAACCCGAGCAGCTCGGTTGCCCGTTCGAACACGCCGGGCTCGTCCCGGTGGCGCAGCAGGATGAATGCCAGTTCCTGCGCCGAATCAGCGTCTTCGAGCGTCACGCCCTTTTCGAGCAGAGCCTTTGCCTCGGCTTCACCGGCCCAGCGCCCCTTTTCCTTGAGCACGAGCTTGGCAAGCTTGGAGAACGCCCAACCCGGCGGCTGCGGCATGCTGACCAGCTGCGTCAGCGTCGCCTTGAAGTCCTGGCGCTTCTCGGGGATCGCCTCTTCCGTCTCCAGCAGCGTCGCCAGCCGGAACAGCGCGTTGCGGCTCCCGAGCTTTGCTGCCTCGCGGTAGTATTTCTCCGCCTCGTTCAAATCCAGTGGCAGCAGCGCGCCGGCCTCGTAGAACTTGCCGATTTCCACCTGCGCCGCCGGCACGCCGCGATCCGACGCGAGGTTCAGGTATTTCAGCAGCGTGTCGTTGTTCTTGACGATCAGCTCGCTCTCGAGATGGAGCTGCGCCACCTTCCAGGCCGCACCGGCGTCGCCGAGATCGGCGGCCAGCCGCAGCCACTGCTCGGCGATATTGTGGTCCTGCTTGACCACCAGGCCCTTGGAGTATTCGCGCGCAATGCGGCCGATGCGGTCGCAGATCTCGGGGTCGAGCTTGCCGACCAGGGCGCCGAACGCCATGGTCACGGCGAGCTTCGGGTCGAGCTCCCAGCCCGGCACCTGCTGGCCCTCGATATTCATCGAGGCGAGGCGGAGCAGGGCGTCGGCATTGCCACCCATCGCGGCGCGCGTCAGGTAGCCGAGACCCTTGTCCTTGTCCTTCTTCACCACCAGCCCATCGAGATAGAGCGTCGAGAGCAGGTTGAGCGCCTTGGGCGCCAGGCTGTCGGCATTGGCTTCCAGCGCGGCGATAACACCGGTGTCGCGCAACTGCGGCACCTTGCCGGCCTTGAGGTAAAGGTTGATCCGGTCGATCGAGACGTCCGGCACCTTTGGTGCCGGCATCTTGCCGACGATCGCCAGCATCTTGTCGACCAACTCGAAATTGGCGATCGGGTTGAGGTCGCGCAGCCGCCGCGCGTCCTGCAGCACCAGATCCGGGTCGCCTTCGGGAACCGATACCCCGTCCCACGCCTGCCAGCGCGCGACCACGTCCGGGTCGGCCTTCTTGGCGATGCAGACCTCCTGCGCCGGAATCTCCGGCGGCAGGAATGTCACCTCGACAGGCGCGGCCAGAACGGGGCTCGCGAAGCTGACGCCGATGAGGAGGGCAGCGGCGGTGAGGCGTGAGACGGGTGTGGGCATATTTGCCTCCTGGTAGCGCCTTACTCGGCGCGGAAGAACGCGTTGTCGACGGCGGTGGCGGTGTAGCTGCCGTTCGAGCCAGTGAAGATGATCGACACGCCGCCGCGGCGCTTGAGATCGAGCGCGGCCACGGTGGCCACCGACTTGCCGTCGGCCTGCACTTCGAAATCGAGCGTCAACGGCGCCTTGAGCGCTACCGACTTGGTGGTGTCGCCGGCCACGCCCTCGATTGCCTTGGTCTTGGCGGTGGGCACGAACAGGTCGACGCTGGCGAGGTCGGAGAGGTTGTAGAAATAGACCGTCGCCTTGCTCGGATCCGACGCCGGCTGGTCCTGCAGCACCAGCGGCTCACCCTCTACGCTCCAGGCGTAGGTGTAGTAGGCGCCCGGCGAAGTAGTCACCGAACCCGACACGTCGCCGGCCGAAACCGGAATGTCGCCCGGCTGTACGTTCACATAGGCCGAGAGGCCCTCGGTGATGTTGTCGACCGTGGTGCCGTTGACCACCGCCACAGCGGCGCCAGGCACCAGCACGCGCACGAACGCCGAGTTCGGATCGACCGGCGCATCGTAGAGCCCGTCGTCCTGGGCGAAAGCCGCAGGGGCGGCGCTGAGCAGCATCAGGCTCGCGATGGCGATGAGTTTGGGGGTTGAGCGCAGCATTGTTGGCTCTCCTTCCTAGGTGTTGCAGAGGGATATCGCCGCCGTCTTCTCCGAGAGGCGATCGAACTGGATCGAGACCTTCGAGAGCTCGAGGCTGTCGAGGGATTCGAGCGGGATAAAGAACCGGCCGGTGGCCCGGAACCGGTCGCCGCGGTGGACCTCGCGGGTGAACGTGCGGCCGTCGGTGCTCTCGAAGTTCAGGACCACGTCGCGGCTGCCATTGTCGCCGGCATCGGCCAGCAGCACCTGGTTCGGCGCGATCGGCGTACCGGTGAGGTCGGCCTGGTAGAGGCCCTTGCTGCCATCGATCACGGGAGCGTTGCCGACCGGCTTGCAGTCGTTGCGCGCCGCCGCGATCAGCTCGGTGATCGAGCCGGTGCCGAACTGGGCGAGGTTGTTGTAGATCGGGTTTTCCCACACGAGGAACTTCGGCCGCTTGGCCTGGAACTCGCGCGAGGTGAGGTACGAGGTGACGGCGCCGAACTGGTTGCCGCCGGTGATCGCCATGTTGGCGACCGGCAGGCTCGAATACTGCGCGAGGAAGCCCGAGAAGTTCGGCACCAGGGCGTCCGAGAAGCTGGTGCCGACCAGCGCGATCTCGTCATTGGTCGCGCCTTCCTCGGTGCCACCGCTATCGCCGAAGATATCGACGCTGGCGTCCGCACTGGCGACTTCAACCGTCTCGTAGGCGGTGCTGATCACCGGAGGCAGGCTCAGCACGCAATAGGCCTGCAGCTCGCGGCGCATGCCCGAGACGGCGAGTTCAGCACCGGTCGCCTTGGTCTCGTAGGTCACCGGCGTCACATCGGCGTAGGCCGGCAGCTGCTTGATCAGCCCGCCGATCGTCTGCGCCGCCGTCTCCGCGCCCTTCGACGTCCAGTGGAAGTCAGACCGGAAGAAGGGCGGGTTTGTCCCGTCGGTGGTGCGCAGTGCCGACAGCAGGTCGACGGCGATCACGCCCTTGTCGTTGAGCCGCTTGACTTGGTCCTCGTAGACCGCCGTCGCGACGTCGAGGTTGAAGCCGAAGAGGTCCGCCTCCGCGGGGAGGAAGGTCGGCAGCGTCACGCTCTTGGTGGGGATCGGGACGTAAAGCATGGTCGTGCCGTGCGCCTTCAGCGCCTCGGCGAGCTTGCCCATCTGCGTCGTCGTATCCTCGGTGAACGGGTGCTGCATGCGCAGGTCGGCGAAGATGCGGAAGAAGAACCCGTCCTTGCCTTCCACCGCCGCGAGGGTCGGATTGTCTTCCAGATGCTTGCAGCCATAGGCCGAAGTCGCGAGCACCGGGCTCGCCGACAGCGTCGCAGCAAGTGCTGCGCCCACGAGCAGGGTCTTGTTCATTGTACTGTCTCCGTCGAGGCGGTGAGCTGGGGTTCGAGAGTGCGGAGCAGGTTCTCCGCCATGGTCCGGATGTTGAGGGTGTCCGACGCGGCGGCGATCTTCAGGTAGCCCTTGGCCTGTTCGATCTCGGCCGGCTCCGGGACGCCCGCGAGCAGCGCGAAGGCGAGATCGAGCGCCGCCTTGCTGTCGCCGCCCTCGGCGGAGGCAACCAGCAATTCGTCGGCCCGCGCGGCGTTCGGCCCGAACGGCTTGCCGGCGCGGTACATCGCGATCAGCCCGTCGCGGGCCACCGGATCACCCTTGGCGGTCAGCTTCTCGAGCAACTTCTGCGACTCGGCCAGGTTCTTCGACTGGTCGTCGAGAACGCCAGCATTGAGCAACCGGATCAGCGGCCGCACCGCGGACGTGCGCCCATTCTCAGCCGCGCGCCGGTAGTACCGAGCTGCCGCGTCGAGCGTCGCCGGGTCGTTGTCGGCCTCGATGCGCTTGGCGAGGTTCATCTGCGCCAGATCGTCACCGGAATCCGCCAGCCGCTGCAATTCCTTGAAGCTGACCTCCTTGCCGGCAATCATCCGGTTACGGATGAGCTTCAGCGGATCAACGGCCTTCGGCGTCTTGGCGTTCTTCTGCTTGATCGGACCACCGAAGATCGACGCCTTGAAGTCCAGCATCACGGGGCCGTTGTGCTCGGAGTCGCTGGCGAGCGACGGCATCACCCGCTGGAACGCCGCCGAGGGGCCGACAGTGCCGGCGAGTATCAGGGCGCCAAGTGCCAATGTTGAAACGAGGTGTCGGGTCATTTCTCCGCCTCCTCGTTCCAGAGCTTGGTCTGGCCGAGGTAGCGCACCGGGAACTCCCAGATCACCACTTCGGGCGGCGCATCGCGCAGCGTTTCGCTCTTGAGGAACGCCCGCATGGGCGCCACCGGACCCTTGCCCTCTTCGGCGAGGTTCAGCACGTCCGACCCGAGCGAGACCTTCAGGCTCTCGCCGAAGCTCCACTGCGGATTGGCGCTGTAGCTGGTGCCGGTCAGGACGAACGGAATGGAGGAGGGTCCGAAGATGTCGGTTGACGAGGCTGCAGGGGGCGCAGTGGCCTCGCGGGGCACGACAGTCTCCGGACCCAGACCGACGAGAGGTGCCAACCCGCCGGTAACGATGAATTTCGAGAGGTCGCCTTCGCGCGGCACTGGCGCTGCGTCGGCGATGGTGTAATCGGTGTCGCGCTTGCCCAGCGCCGTGCCCACCGCGTCCGCCACCACCTCGGCGCCAAGCGGCGTCCAGTGCGTGTCGGTGGTGAGGAACAACTGGCCCTTGGCCTTCGCTTCGAGCAGCGGCGCGCGCGTCTCGATGTTCTTGATCCCCGCTTTGTCGAGCACGGTGCGGAAGTCCTCGTACAGCCGCTCGAGATCACCCGGGATCGCCGCGTAGCTCACATGCTCGCGGTAGATGTCGGCCTTGGCGGGCAGGGGCACCACCACCAGCTCGATACCCTTTGCCGCCAGCTGATCGCGCACCGCCACGACGCCGGCCGCGGCTTCAGCCAGGTTCGGCGTCCGCTTCAGCGTCGCCTCGAACTCTTCCTTCGAGAACAACCAGCCATCGTCGCCGACCACCACGCCCGGACGCCCCTCGCGGAACGCCAGGTAGCGCGCAGCCCCCATCGCATCGATCGAGGGTAGCCGGTGCGGCATGATCTTCTTGTAGTAGGTGTCGATCTGGATGGCGGCTTCGCCGTTCAGATACTCGGCCGCCGACTTCGGCATCTCAGCGATGTCGCGACCGAGCCCGGTGACGAACTCGTAGTTGGCGACCACCGCATAGCCGAGGAACAGCACCGGCAGGGCGAAGGCGGGGGCGGCGGACGCGAGGCTCTTGGCGCTCAGAGTGATAGCGGGCATCGATGCCTCCTCAGAACTGGAAGTAGAGGAACGGGGAGTAGGTCTGCTCGGCGAGGCGCATCAGGCAGAAGATCGCCAGCGCGCTGAGGGCTCCGGCCTTCACGAGGCTGGTGGCCGCCGCCGTTGCCGTCCCGTCGGCGTTGACGGTGATCTGCGGCTCCCACAGGTGCCGCATCCGCGGCTCGGCAATGGTGATGGCGATTGCGATGGCGAGCATGGTCATCGCCTCGCGGCTGACCATCCAGGCCACTTCCGGCCGGATGCCGATACCGTTGAAGCCGAACATGCCGGCATACATCTGGAACGCCTGGCCGACATCGGGAGCGCGGAACATCACCCAGCCGAGCACCACCGCAACGAAGCAGAGCGGCAGGCTCCACCAGTAGTTCTGCGCGGTCTTGTCGTAGCCGGTGAGCCGCTCGACGACGAGGATGCCGCCGTGCCACACGCCCCACAGGATGAAGGTGAACGCGGCGCCATGCCACAACCCGCCCAGCAGCATCACCAGGAACAGGTTCACATAGGTACGGACCGTGCCCTTACGATTGCCGCCCAGCGAGATGTAGAGGTAGGTGCGCAGCCAGGTGCTGAGCGAGATGTGCCAGCGCCGCCAGAACTCGGTGATCGAGCGGCTGATGTAGGGCATGTTGAAGTTCTCGGCGAAGCGGAAGCCGATCATCAGCGCCAGCCCGATCGCCATCGCCGAGTAGCCGGCGAAGTCGAAATAGAGCTGCATCGAGTAGGCGATGGCGCCCAGCCAGGATTCGGCCATGGTCGGGTTGGGGGCCGAGAACATGGCGTCGGCGAGCGGCGCCACCGGGTCGGCGATCAGCACCTTCATCGACAGGCCAATCAGGAACCGCTGCCAGCCGGCGTTGAACAGTTCCCAGCTGTGCTCACGGTGCTCGAACTGCGGCGCGAGATCCTTGTAGCGCAGGATCGGACCGGCCACGAGCTGCGGGAACAGCGCGAGGAACGCCGCGAAATCGATGATGTTGCGCGAGACCTTGGCGTCGCCCCGATAGACGTCGACCAGGTAGCTGATCGAGTGGAAGACGTAGAACGAGATGCCGATCGGCAGCAGCAGCTGCCAGTGGATCCCGAGCGCGTCCGGGGTGGTGCCCCACAGCTCGGCAAAGCTGTCGACGAAGAAGTTCAGGTACTTGAACACCCCGAGCACCAGCAGGTGCCCGGTGACCCCGATGGCCACGAACAGCTTGGCGCGCGGCGTGCCCTGATACTTCTCGACCAGCAGTGAGAACACATAAGCCCACAGCGTGTTGGCGCACAGCAGCACCAGAAAGTCGAAGCGCCACCAGCCATAGAACAGGTAGGATTCGATCAGTAGCGTGATGTTCCGGTACTTGACCGGCGTTAGGTAGTACGCCGCGAGGAAGATCGGCAGGAACAGGAACAGGAACGTCTCTGACGAGAAGACCATCAGGCATCTCCCTCGAAGGTACAGCTGGTGGGGCGCAGGGCGCCGGTTGGGGTAAGCTTGGCGCCGGCCTTGAGCTGCAGGCCGTCGATGATCGTCGGCGTGCTGTCGGTAGCGCTGAGGTTGAAGAAGCGGTCGGTGAACTGCACGAGCTCGCCATCGAGCAGGCGCGGGGCCTGTCCGGTGAAGTCGTTCATCGCGAAGGCCAGCCGCGCCGTGGTCGAGCCCTTAATGCCGACGCGGTTGCCGTCGAGCTGGTTCGAGGCGATCTCGATCACTCCGTAATCGGGCTGATGCGTCACGCTGATCCCGGCATTGCCGTTGTCGATCAGCCGGTTGGCGCTGACCTTGAGACCGGCGCTGTCGCGCACCGCGAGGCCCGATTGAGCGTTCTGCAGCAACAGGTTGCCGGCAACATCGATGCAGTCGGCCGAGGCCACGGAGACACCAGAGCGCTTGCTGCCGGCGATCAGGTTGCCCTCGATCGTGAGGTTCGCGGCGCCCGCATCGGCAAAGATGCCGTTGAGCCCTGCTTCGATGACGATGTTGCCCGAGAGCTCAACCGTGTTCGCCCCGCCGGTGACCTTGATCCCGTGCGCTGCCGATCCGGCTAGCACCACGTTGCCGCGCGCTGCGATATCCTTGCCGCCGCTCAGCAGCAGCGCCGGGCCGCTCGAAGCGCCGAAGACGTTGCCGTCGACGATCGCTTCGTCCGCATCGACCAGCGCCAGCGAGCCGACGTCGTCGAACCGGCTGTCGCGTACGATGGACGGCGACGGCTTGGCGTAGAACCCACCCTCGAGAATGGTCACCCCGGTCAGCGGCGGGAACAGCCCGTAGCCGAGATCGGCAAACGTCATCCGCTCCAGCCGTGCGCTGCCCGAGAGGGCGACCACGACGAACGGGTTGAAATCCTTGAGGCGCGGGTTGGGCTCGCCAGTGCTGGCGATCCCCGCGGCATCACCGATCAAGTTGCCTGAGGCAAGGAGGAAAGCGCCGGTGGAGCGGTCGAGCAGCAGCGTCTCGCCTGGCTGCAGCGACAGCGTTGCGCCGTTCCACACCGCGATCGGCAGATGCGCGACATAACCGGCATCGGTCTTGTCGATGAGCCCAGTGAGCTTGGCCGCGGTAACCGCCTCATAGAGCTGTGCAAGGCTGGTGACGCCAGCCTCGACTAGCAGCACTTCAGGCTTCGCCTGCGCCTGGCGCAGCGCCACGTGGTAGTTGGCACCGGCCTGCAGGGCCAGCTGGCTCAGCACCAGGTCGATCGATACGACGCTGACCTTCACCCCGCCGAGCGCCAACTCCTCGGCCGGCTTCGTCTCGGCAGCCGTGTAGCTGAAACCGAGAGGCGCGGCCGCCGACTGGAGGTCGGAGGCCGGACGGCCGGCCTCGACCATCGCCGCAAGTGCGGCGACGGTCTTTTCATAGGCGAGGGTCCGCGCGTAGTCGGCCCCCGAGGCGGCCCAAGGGAGCGAGCATGCCGCGGCGGCAAGACCTGCGCAGACCCACGCCTTACGCATGTTCGCGGCTCCCATCGGCCACCGCTGCAAGTTCGAGCAGCGGGGTAAGGTGCGTCAGGGGACCGTCCACATGGCAGGCGACCTCGATGACCTGCATCGGGCCTGTGCCGTCATTGATCACTTCGGCGGTCTGCTCAGGGCCGATCTCGAAGGTCGCGCCAGCGCGGATCTCGCGGCGGCGGCTGCCCATGTGCAGCATCCCGCCACCCGAGGCGACGACCATCAGCCGCCGGAACTCCGAGCCGCTCTCCACCGGCAGCGTCGAGCCGGGGTTCACGGTGAGGTGCCGGAGCATGTAGCCGGCGCCCGAAGCGAGCTTGCCCTGCTTGCCCCAATCGGTGGCGCCGAACGAGTGGTCTTCGGCCTCGCGGCGGTTCTGCGCCTTGAGCTGCTCGACGATCTTCTTGACGTCCTGCGACTGGTCGCGGGTCGTCACCAGCAGCGCATCGTGCGTATCGACGACGACGAGATTGTCGACGCCGACCACCGCGACCAGGCGATCCGACCCACGCACATAGGTGTCGCGGGAGTTGACCATCATCACGTCGCCGCTGACGACATTGTTGTCGTCCGACTTCTTGCCGATGGTGTGGAACGCAGCCCAGGCGCCCACGTCGTCCCATTCGACATCGGCCGGAGCCAAGGCCACGGTCTTCGATTTCTCGAATACCGCGCGTTCGGTGGGAAGGCTCTCGGCCGAGCCGAAGCTCGCTTCCTCGAGCACCAGGGCGCCGTCTTCGTTCACCGCATTGGCGAGCGAAGCGCTGACCGCACCGAAGGTCACCGGATCGAACCGGCGATACTCTTCGATCACCGTGTCGGCCCGCATCAGCGAGATGCCCGAGGCCCAGTAGGCGAGCCCGGTCTCGATCAGCGACTGCGCCGTCTGCGCATTCGGCTTCTCGATAAACTTCTCGGCCCGATGCACGCCGCGGTAGTTGGAGAACTCGCCGCCATCGATGATGTAGCCGTAGCCTGTTTCGTTGTAGCGCGGCTTGATGCCGAAGGTGACGATAAGTCCGTCCGAGGCGGCCTTATGCGACTCCCGGATGCGGGAGTTCAGGTCGCCGTCGATCACGTGGTCTGACGGGCAGATCAGCATCACCGCGTCGGGATCGGTGCGAGCGATCAGCAGCGCCGCTGAGAGCACTGCCGGCCCGGTATTGCGCGCCACCGGCTCGGCGATGATCCGGGCGTTGCGCTGCACATCGCGAAGCTGGCGACGGACAGTGCCGAGGTGTCCGACGGCAACCGACACCACGGGATCGTGGAACAGTTCGCCCCGGTGCCGCTGAACGGTGGTCTGGAAGAAGGTGATCGAGCCCTCATGGTCGATCGGCTGGAACTGCTTCGGCTGCTGGCTGCGGGACAACGGCCAAAGCCGCGTGCCCACGCCCCCGCAAAGAATGACTGGATGGATGGCGTTCATCTTTAGTGGCCCTCGTTCGCCGGTCCGTTGAAGGAGAAGAACCGCCCCACCGCCGCCAGCGGGTCGGATTTGATCAGCACGTCGACCGGCGACCCCACGGTGCTCTGGTCGAGCGCAGTGGCCGGCACGAGCGTGACCGGGATGGCCGTGCCGTCAGTGGCACTCCTCAGCAGTCCCGGCAGTTCCTTGGCGTCGAGCGTCGCGGTGGTGACGACACCGTTCGGCATGTGCACTTCGGCATGCGCGCCGGAGGCGAGGGCCCTGAGGCCGTTGCCGTCGACCTTCGACGAGATCACCACCGGCGCGTCCTTGGGAGCGACGGTCATCACCGTGTCGCCGGCCAGCACCGTGGCGCCGCCCTGGGCCGAGCCCGGCGCGACCACGCAGTCGCACGGCATCGACACCGCGAGCACTTCGCCCGACGTGGTGCGGATGGCGAAAGCGATATCGCCCTTCACCGCCGCCGGATTGACGAAATCGAGCTGGCCCGGGCTGATTGCGCGCAGGTCCATGCCGTCGAGAGTGATGGTCGAAAGCCCGGTCACCGGCAGCACGAACAGCCGCTCGTAGAGCTTCACGCCGACGAACCCGACCAGCAGCAGGCCGAGGCCGACGAAGGCGCCCCAGCGCAGCCCGGTCATCACGCCCTGGGCCGCCGATGGCTTGAGCCTTGGCGCCTCGGTACGAATGGTCTCGACCTTTTCGCCGGTCCGGATCATCCCGTCGACGCCGACCAGATCTCCGCCGACGAACGAGTTGAGGATGTAGCGGAGCTGCGGCAGATGCGGGCCGGTCGGCTCGAGGAACCGCAGCGTCACCGTCCCGGCCTCAGGAGAACCGGCACCAATCGCGGCATCGACCGGCAGGCTGATCGCGTAGCCGGGGAAGTTGAAGACCAGCGTCACCAGCTGCACGCGGCCGTGGAGCTGCGGGTCGATCAGCCCGGTGGCTTCCGCCCCGACGATCGACAGGCCCTGGCCTGCGAACGAGCGACCATTGATGACCACGTTGAATGGCATCCGGATAACCGGGTGTTCGCTATGGCCGGCGAAATCCGGTGAGGGCGCGCTTCTGCTTGCCGCGACTGTTGGTTTGTCGATTTCTGCATGCGCTTCGGTCATTGGTTTGAGCCCTCAGTTGGCATGGATAGGGAAGGGGCTGAGGAGCCCCGTGACGAAGATCACCCCGGCCACGAGCAGGCCCAGGGCGAGCACGTGCATGTAGCTGGAGGTAATGGAGCGAACCCGGCCCGCGCCGCCGCCAAGCCCGCCGGTGCCCGTGGCCGACTGGCGGGTCCAGCGCTGGCGATCGAGGCGGAACATGACCGAGGTCTTGATCGCCGCGCCGAACAGCTGGCCGAAGTAGAGCAGGAACGGGTAGGTGATCGGGAACGGCCCGCCGAAGCTGGCAAGCAGCCAGCAGTAGGCGTAGCGGGTCGCCATCACCCAGGCGATGTAGGCCACCGCGATCAGCGGATCGACGAAGATCGAGAACAGGATGATGCCGACCGGTGCCGTCAGCGTCGTCCACATCGAGACGCGCTGGTCGAGGATCGACCACCAGGCGAACGGCCCGATCTTGGCGGGCGACAGCGCCAGGGCGCGGCCGTTGGTGCGCAGCATGTTGCCGAACCAGCGGCGCATCAGGGTGACGGCGCTCTCGACGAAGCCGGGCTTGGGCTGGGTCTCCATCGAGACGCAGGAGACGTCCGGCAGATAGGCCATCTCGTAGCCGTTCTTCAGCAGCCAGAACCAGGTGGACTTGTCGTCGCCGGTAAGGAACTTCACCCGGCCCAGGCGCCAGTGGTCAATGTAGTCCTGTTCGACCGAGGCGATGAACTCGGGGTTGGTCGCGAGGTCGGCGCGGAACACCGACATGCGGCCGGTGAGGGTGAGGACGCGGCCGCCCAGGGCCACTGCCGACATCATCATCTGGCGCTGGGTGAAGCGCAGCTTGAACCAGTCGCGGAAGAGGGGAGCGTCGTCGATCTCGGCGCGTTCATGTGTGGTCAGCGCGCCAACCTTGCCGTTGGCGAAAAACGGCGCCGAGCGTTCAACGATGTCGGACGGAATTTGCGTGTCGCCGTCGATCAGCAGCACGACGTCGTCGGCGCTGGGGTAGCGGCGGGCGATGGAGCGGAGCGAGGTGGCGAGCGCGTCGCGTTTGCCGGTGCCATCAATGCGATCGATCACCACTTCGACGGTGTCGATGCCTTGCAGCACCTGTGCTGCGACGGCCCGGATCAGCCGCTCATCGGCCACATCCACCACCGAGGCAACCACTGTCGAGCCGCCCGGCGAGCGGCGAGCCGCCTGGAAGATCGAACGATAGACCCGCGCGGTGATCGCGGAGTCGATCTTGTAGCTGGTGGCGAGGAAGAACGCGTGCGCCGGGCGCTTGGTGGCATAGAGGGCCTCGGCGGCGGCGCGCCGCCGAGGATAGAAGATGCGGATATAGAGATGCGCGCGGGCGAAGTTCACGAACGCCCAGCTGTAACGCCAGAGCCCGATCACCCCGAGGGTGAGGAACACCCCGGCGCCGCCCGAAAAGGCGGCCGCCGGTACGGTGCTGGCGATTGCCGCAGCCAGGAGAATGTAGAGACCGTGCGCGATGAAGTTCATGGCTTACCAGCAGATGCCTTCGTACGTGCCGTTGGAGCGGAGCGAGGCGTTGATGCGCGTCAGGTCCACCAGCGAGCGATACTCGGAGACGGCGTTGAGCGGCGCGATCGCCTCCTCGTAGCGATTGCCCACGAGGATCACGTCGGCGCCGGCGATCAGGTCTTCGATCTTGCCGACCAGGCGGGACGGCAGGTCCGGCACCACATCGTTGCCGCGGCCCATGGCGCTGACGCCGCCGGCAACCGCTTGCGACACGTACGGGTCGTAGACCTTGAGCTCCATGCCCTTCGAGATCAGCCGGCTCGCGAGCTCCGCCAGCGGGCTCTCGCGCAGGTCGTCAGTGCCCGGCTTGAAAGCGATGCCGACCAGCCCGACCGACTTGGCGCCGGAATTGTGGACCATCTTCTCCGCCCGATCGATCTGTGCGGCATTGGCCAACAGCACCGAGTCGAGAAGCGGGGAGGGGACGCCCTTCTTGGCCGCGAGATGCTGCAGCGCCCGCACGTCCTTGGGCAGGCACGAGCCGCCGAAGGCGAAGCCCGGCTTCATGAAGTAGGGCGAGATGTTCACCTTGGTGTCGGCGCAGATGAGCTTCATCACCTGCTGACCGTCGACACCCGAGGCCTTGGCGATGTTGCCGATCTCGTTGGCGAAGGTCACCTTCACGGCGCGCCAGGAGTTCGAAGCGTACTTCACCGCTTCGGCCGTCTTCAGCGTCACCACGTGCGACGGCACCGGCATCTGGGCGTTGATGTCCTTGAGGATCGCCTCGGTGCGCGGCTCAAGCGCGCCGAACACGATCAGACCCGGATCGTAGTAGTCGGCGATCGCAGTGCTCTCGCGTAGGAATTCCGGGTAGTAGCCGACGCCGAAATCCTGGCCGGCGATCATGTTGGAGGCTTCTTCGAGCACCGGGATGCAGGTCTCGTCCATCGTGCCCGGCACGATCGTCGAGCGGATGATCACCGAGTGGAAGCTCTGCTTGTGCCGGATCGCCTGGCCGATATCGGCGCAGACGCCCTTCACGTATTTGAGCCCGACAGCACCGGTGTCGTCGCTCGGCGTGCCGACGCAGACGAAGCTCGCATCGGTATCGAGCACCGCCTGCTGGCCGTCGGTGGTGGCGCGCAGCCGCCCCGAGGCAACAGCGCGGGCGATGATTTCATCGAGCCCGTTCTCGACGATCGGCGACAGCCCCGAGTTAACGGCGCTTACCTTTGCTGGGTCGAGGTCGACCGCGATGACCTCATGACCATCGTCCGCGAGGCACGCTGCGGAAACGACTCCAACATATCCGATTCCAAAGACGCTAATTCTGGCCACGACAGTCCTCTTTCAGAAGTGTGAGCAATATTGTTCTCGCCCTACGGGCGAGTTGTTGTGTAGCTACCGAGTACAGAACGCCGAGCTATGTGCTCGTTGGCCCCGTTACGCTAAGTGACATCACACGTACTCTCCACCGCTGGAGTGATCGCTTCTGACGCTTAGTATTGGCATTCTTGCCGGTGGTTGGCCGTTGTTCGCCATCCGATGTGTGAAAGCCTGTTCGCTGGTCCGGAATCTGAGAAGCAATGGGGACTCATACGAGCCATGCGATTGGCGCATGACGTACGGTCGTCATAGGATTGCAACTTTTGGCCTAGGACTGCGCAAAACCGTACGCAGCCTGCGGCATCCCGCCTTGTGGCCGCCGATCCGATCCGTGCCCGAAGCATGTTCGGATTACGGCAAAACCGTGCCTCCCTCTCGGGCTCACGGCCGCGTGATGCTTTTTTGGGCAGTTTTTGCCCACGCGGCGCCGGATGACGACCAGGTGACAACGCTGCCAAATCGCCCTCGGAACCGAACGGTCTTGTCGCTGCGGCCCGCCGAAACCCAAGCAAAACAAGGGTCGTAGCGAATTTGTTCGAGGCTTTATCTAATCGTCGTCTGATTTCCGCGAGGATTCGTTAGGTGTTTGTGCGCACCTCGCACCCCTGTACGGGAGCCGCGCCACTGGCCGCGCTTTTGCCGTCGTTGAGCGAAAGGATTCGCATGGGCCGAGTCGAAGGTGCCAACTCTTCGCCTCGAATGCACGGCCGTGAGAACGCCGTGCGATAGGGTGTTAAATGCGGGTCGTAATAATTGACATCAACCGGAAGCAGCCGGCCACTGGTCCTCGTCGTCGAGGACGAACCCATGATCATGCTGGGGGCAGTGCAATTGTTCGAGGCGGCGGGGTTCGAAGCCCTCGTCGCCTTCAGCTCCGACGAAGCAGTAGCGCACCTCGAGGGGCGCTCGGGGATCGTCGTGGCATTCATAGAGTATGACGTGCCGGGGACGCTCGACGGGGCAGGGCTCGCCGAGACCATTCGCAACCGCTGGCCGACGCTGGAGATCATCGTCGTGTCGCGGCCGCGGCCCGGCGAGACCCCTGATCTGCCCCTCGGCGCGCGCTACTTCGAAAAGCCTTACACGCACGCCGAGATAGAACGCGCGCTCGATCAGTTGGGCCTCACCGGCACTGTACCCCGGGCGAGGACCAATCTGCCGCCGCGCGGCTGACAACGATCCCGTAACGGCGGCATCCCGCACAGGACTTGTGCCGCCCCGCCGTTACGGACAACACTTGCCAACCAGCATCTCGCCATGAGGGGTGGCCAAATGCACCGAGCGCATCTAGCGGCGGCGACGCTCGCTCTTCTCGCTTCAACCTCGGTCGGCCACGCCGGCACGCTCGACGACGTCCGCACCCGCGGCAAGCTGGTCTGCGGCGTCAGCGAGGGCCTTGGCGGGTTCTCCGAACAGGATGGGGCAGGGGGCTGGCAGGGTTTTGACGTCGACTTCTGCCGCGCCGTCGCCGCTGCGGTGCTGGGAGATACCGAGAAGGTCGACTACGTGCCGCTCTCGGCCGAAGCGCGCTTTGCCGCGCTCACCGACGGCAAGATCGACCTGCTGTCACGCAACAGCACCTGGACCATGTCGCGCGACCTCGATCTCGGCCTCGACTTTCCCGGCACCAGCTATTTCGACGGCCAGGGCTTCCTGATCCCCGCCATCTTCGGCGCCATCAGCCCGCTCGAACTCGACGGCGCGACCATCTGTGTCGTCAGCGGCACCACCACCGAGGCCAACGCCGCCGCCTATTTCGAGAAGGCCGGCCTCACCGTCTCCTTCCTGAGCTTTGCGGAACGCCCCCAGGCCCGCGCCGCCTACGCCGCTGCCAAGTGCGACGCCTACACCGCCGACCGCTCCGCCCTTGCCGCGGAACGCGCCGAGCTGCCGGTGCCCGAGGACCACGTCATCCTCAAGGACGTCATTTCCAAGGAGCCGCTCGGCCCTGTCGTCCGCGACAGCGATCCGCAATGGACCAGCCTGATCCGCTGGACCCTGTTCGCGCTGATCGACGCTGAGGAGCAGGGCCTTGGCGCCGCTGCAATGGCTGGCGCCGGCTCGGACGATGCGAAGCGAATGGGTGCCCCTGCGGTCAAGTCGCTCGGCCTCCCCGAGGACTGGCTGGTGAAAGTGCTGGCCGGCGTTGGCAACTACGCCGAGATATTCGATCGCAACCTCGGCGAAGACACGCCCATGCAACTGAGCCGCGGCGTCAACGCCCTCTGGACCCAAGGCGGGATCCTCTATGCACCGCCCATGCCGTGACCTGATCCGCAACTTGCTTGTTGCGCTTCTGGCGCTGTTCTTCGCCGCCCCGGCCATCGCGCAGGATCGCGTCGACCTCTCGCCCCGCGACCTCGCGGTGGTCCGCATCAATATCATCGACCTGCTCGCCAATGAGCCGCGCCTGCCGCTCCCCATCAAGCAGCGCCGCGATGTGCTCCGCACCTACTATGAAGAGCAGAGCGGCGATCTGCTGTGGCTCAACAGCGCGCGCGCCGGCGCAATGGTCTCGCGCCTCGTCAACGCCACCGACGACGGCCTCAACCCCGACGACTATCCCGGCCAGCAACTCGCCAGCCTGATGACCGCCGCAGGCGAGACCGACAAGCGCAGCCTCGCCATCATCGAGCTCTACTTTTCCGCCGCCTTCCTCGAGTATGCCTCCGACCTGAAGGTCGGCCGGTTCCTCCCCAACAAGATCGACCCCAACTTCTTCCTCACCCCGCGCACCATCGACGAAGCCGCGGCGCTCGCCGGCGTCGCCAAGGTCGCCGACGTCGAGACCGTGCTCCACGCCTGGGAGCCGCAGAACGCCGAGTATCAGGCGCTCCGCAAGGCACTCGATGACTACCACGCGCTCGCCGTGCTCGGCGGCTGGGGCACCGTGCCGCTTGGCGACACATTAAAGCCGGGGATGACCGATCCGCGCATCCCGGCGCTCCGCGCCCGCCTCGCCGTCACCGACGGCGCCGCCGTGACGGCGCCCGGCGAGCCCGAGTTCTACGACGACACGCTGGTCGAGGCGGTGAAGCACTTCCAGGCGCGCCACGGCCTAGATGTCGATGGCGTCGTCGGCCCTGCCTCCCTCGTCGCCATGAACGTGCCGATCGAGGACCGCATCGAGTCGATCGATTTCGCCATGGAGCGCTGGCGCTGGATGCCGGACGATCTCGGCAGCCAGTACATCATCGTCAACATCGCCGGCTTCGAGCTCCGCCGCATCCGCGACGGCGAGATCAAGGAGAAGATGGCCGTGGTGGTCGGCAAGCCCTACAGCCGCACCCCCGTGTTCAGCGACGCCATCCGCTACCTCGAGTTCAACCCGTACTGGAACGTTCCGGCCGGGCTCGCTGCCAAGGAAGAGCTGCCCAAGTTGCAGAGCAACCCCGCCGCCGTTGCCGCTGCCGGCTTTGAGGCGGTGCGCGGCAAGGATGTCTACGACGTCCGCCAGGTCGATTGGGCCCAGGTCACACCCAGCCGCTTCCCGTTCCAGCTGCGCCAGAAGCCGGGCACCAACAATGCGCTGGGCCGCGTCAAGTTCATGTTCCCCAACGCCCACGATGTCTACCTGCACGACACGCCGTCACGCAGCCTCTTCGGCCGCGCCGAGCGCGCCTTCAGCCACGGCTGCATCCGCCTGTCCCGTCCGCTGGAATTGGCCGATCAGGTCCTCGCCGCTGGTGGTGTCGACGGCTGGTCCAACGACCGGATCGACTCGGTCGTCGCCTCGCTGAAGAATACCGTGGTGAACCTGAAGACGCCGCTCCCGGTCCACATCACCTACCTCACTGCCTGGGTCGAGGCCGACGGCGTCCACTTCAGCTCCGACATCTACGGCCACGACGAAAAGCTGCTGGCGGCGCTGGACGGCAAGTCGCTGGCCTGGTGAGGCACGCTCGGGCGGGGGCCCTCAAGCGTAGTCCTTCACTTCCACGATCTCGGATCCCAGCGCCTCGTTCAGCTGCCGCTTGATCGCTGCGCGGCGATCGTTGGTCCGGTAGACCGAGCGGGCCAGCGCGATGAACTCCTCGTCGAACGCAGCGTGCTGCTCCTTGATGCGGATGGCATCCTCGATGTCCCACAGCGCCTCGTTCACCTGCCGCAACTCATCGCAGAGGTTTGCGAGCGCCGGCGTGTCCACCCCCTGATTAGCGAGCAAGGCGCTCAGCAAAGCCAGCTCGTGCGCGGCCAGGGCACGCTTGTCCGGATTGCTGATCCGCTCGGTCTTGATCTTGAGGATCGAGATCTTGTCGAGCAACTCACCCATCGATACCGGCGCGAGGATCGCGTGTCGAACCTGCTGTCCATTCAACATTCAAAAGTCTCCTGTACGAAAGCGCACATGTAGCGTAGCAAATGGAGCTATAGTTGCGTAAAAAGCCGACTAGATAGGAAGCAACGATAGCCATCATTTGGCAACTAACGTCGAAATGTTGGAATGGTTACATGAAATAACCCCAATTTAAGTGGAACAGATAGTGGTGCCCCCACGTTCAAGGGCGTGTCTGTAGCTAGACCATAGGAGCCCAAGATGTTTGCCACTCGCTTGGCCCGACTGCTCTCCATATTGATAACCTCGACCGCCTCGGTGGTTCTGCCGGCGCCGATCATCAGTCCCGCGACGGTCGCCCAGGAAGCGAGCTGCTTTGTCGGTGTCGACTTTGCCGCCATGTCGCACGATCAACTGGCGGCGGTAGTGACTGAGGCGGTGCAGGGCATGCCGCCCGGCACGTCGGACGCCGATATCGTTGCGGCTATCGGCTCTCAGATCGGGGCGAACGCTGCCGGCTGCAGCCCGGAACAGCTCGCCGCCGTCGCCCAGAACGTCGCAGCCGTGCTGGAAGAACTGGGCATCACTGTCAACGGCAACATGGCTCAGCTGCTGCTGGTCGCGATGGTCACGCCAGCACCACCGATCCTACAGGGGCCGGGTGTCTCTACCGTCGCGTCCGTCTACTGATCAGCACTGGCGACCACGACGATGAGTTCACGCAGACTTCAGGCGCTGGTCGCCAGTTTTACGACCCAGACGCTGGCGTCGCCCAAGGCGCCGGCGCCCACACCTCCCCTGTCGGCGGACCTGCCGGCGGGCATATCGCAGCAGCTGGCTGACGCGGCTTTCGCTCAGGGCCAGTGGCAGCAGGCGTGGGGATACTTCTTCTCCGCGCTGCAGTCTGGCGAGGCGGTGGTCGACATCGCCCACTGCCTGCTGTTCGGCGGCCGCTGCGCCCTCTACCTCGGCGACTACAACACCGCGCAAGTGCTGCTCTCCGACTACGTGGACCGCTTCCCCACCGATCCCGAGGCGTTGTTCTATCTGGGCAAAGCCTATCAGGGTGCGCATCGCGATTTCGAGGCGCTGGCGTCCTTCAACGCTGCCGCGCTGGTCGGCGCCGGCAAGCCCAAATACCTGGCCGCGGTTGCGCAGGCGGCGCACAGCCTCGCCTTCCAGGGCTTCGGCTACGCGTCCGACACCATGCCGGCCACCTATCTCGCAGTGGCACACGCGGCCCTCGACGCCGCTCTCGCCAAGGACCCGAACCATCTCGAGACGCAGACGACATCGATGCTGCTGTCGCTCGATACCGGCGACATCGACAAGGCGCTCGCGACAGCCCGCAGCATCGTCGAGAACGAGAGCAAGCATGGCGCCGAGCGGGTAGGGGCCGCCACCACCAGTCTGGCCCTCGCCCTCACGCGCGGCGGCGATCTCGCCCGGCTCGAAGAGCTTCCGTACCTCAAGACCTATCCCGCCGGCCGTCGCCTGCTCGGGCGGGCGCGCGGATTGCACGCGGCGAGCCAACCACATCCGTCCCCCGCATCCCTCCGCGCCGTCGTCCACGATCCCAGGGCCGATCGCTGGACCCTCGAAGCCCTTGGCGCCCCGAAACTGCCCTGGCCCCGCGCCCGCCATACAGTCGGCCGGGCGGCCGAGACGATCTCCATCGATTGCGATCTGGCTGTCCCAGTCCATTACCAAAGCCGCGGTGAACTGGCTGGCTTGGCCATGCGCCTCCATCGGCTGCCCTCGCACTTTGCCGGCCTCGTTGTCTTCGCGGCATCTGCGATCCCCGGCAATCGCGATCCGCAGGCGGTGTCGAGCCTCCTTCTCCGCAAGGCGGCCTGGGATGAGTTGGTGGCGCTGCACCCGCATGCCGACCGGCAGGCGCTGGTGGCCGCCGCCCTCCAACGCCTGCGGCTCTACGCGGTGCCGAGTTCCACCAGCATCGCAGTGCTAGACTGGCCTCAGGCCGCGGCTTCGGCCGCCGCGCCGCGCGTCGTCGTGTTGTCGCGCCACGGGCCGCGCCTCGTCGGCGGGGGTGAGCAATTCCTCCGCATCGCCGGCCAGACTTACGCCGCCGAGCAGGGCGCCGACGTGTTCTTTGCCGGCCTGACGACCGATTGGAGCGAAGCCGTGACTCAGTGGCCGGGTGCCGGAACCGGCTTCACCGAAGGCTTCGTCTATGACGACGCCGACGCCTTCCGCGCCTTCTGCCTCGCCAACGGCGTCACCGCGGTCCACGTCATCTCGGGCCTCGGCGAGTTCGTGCTCGACGCCACCGCCGGCCTCGATATCCGCCTGGTCTACGGCGTCCATTTCTGGCGCGAGTTCATCCCCGCCCGCGTGCTCAGCCGTCCGTATTATCCCAATGTCGGCCTCGATGACGCCAAGCCCTTGCCGGCCATGGAGGATCTGCTGGCCCGCGGCGACTACCTCTACGTCAACTCCGACTTCTGCGCCGACATCGCCCGCAAGGCCTACGCCTGGTCGCCGCCGGTGATCTACTCCGTCCCCGTCGACGAAACCGGCGCCGAGCTGTCCGACCCCTCGCAGCCGGCCGTCTGGCCGCGCGATTTCGTGCTGCTGGTGAACGCCCGAGCCGACAAGGGCTGGCATCTCTTCCTCGATATCGCCGAACGCCTGCCGGAGCAGGGCTTCGTCGCCATCGCCAGCCAGTCCGACCGCCAGGCGGCCCTTGCCGAGGTGCAGCGCCGCGGCCTGCACAATGTGCGCGTCATCGATCGCACCGACCGCATGGACGAACTCTATCGCGCCGCCCGCGTCGTCGCCGTCCCCAGCTTCACCTTCGTCGAGACCTTCTCCCGCGTTGTGATCGAGGCGGGCCGGCTCGCGCGCCCGGTGCTGATGGCCGATAGCGGCAACCTCGCCTATCTCGGCGCCGGCACCAGCCTGGTGCTACCCAACGATCCTAAGGTCTGGGCAGCACGCATCGCGCAACTCGCCTCCGACGCCGCGGCTTACGATCAGACGGTCGCCGAAGTCGTCGGCATCGCCGAGCGGCACTCCGCCGATGCCCTCATCGACAAGCTCCGCACCATACCGCTCCGCGCCGACCGCCCACGGGCGCTCGTCTGCGTCGGCTCCGGCATCGGCAACATCTGCCACACCAGCCCGATGATCCGCCACCTCTCGGGCTATCTCGGTGCGCCGGTCGATGTGCTGGTAGCCGGCGATTTTCCAGGCAGCGCCGCGGCGATGGCCGGATCACGCTACGTCGGGCAGGTGTTCGAACGCTTCGCCCATGTCGAGCAGCGCCCCTACGACGTCGTCCTCGTTACCCACTGTTTCGGCACACTGATCCCCGCCTTCAACGCGCCGCGCGTGCTGTCGAGCCGCGATTTCATGCAGTTCGACCCGGCCGGCTCATTGCACGAGGCCGAGTTCAATCTCGCCTTCCTCGAGGCGGCAATCGGCCTCGGCTACGCCCCCGAGGATCGGCTGAACTACTTCTTCGGCGGGCTCGATGACGTCGTCGTCCGAGCGGCCACCCGCCGCAAGCCGCGCATCGCGCTGCATGCCGGCTCGAAAGGCGGCATCTGGGCCGCCAAGCGCTGGCCCGGCTTCGCCCAGTTGGCTGGTGAGCTCACGCGCGCCGGCGCCGATGTCATCAGCGTCGGTGTCGCCAGCGAGTATGTCGAGGGCACCCTCGACAAGACTGACCTCAGCATCGCCCGCATGGCCGAGGAACTCAGCGCCTGCGACGCGCTCGTCACCAATGACAGCGGCGTCATGAACGTCGCCAATGCCCTTGGCCTGCCCATCGTCGCGATCTTCGGCCCCACCAACCCGGCAACGCGCGGACCACTGAAATCGGCGGTCCGCATCCTCGCGCCACCGACCGAGTGCGCTCCCTGCGAAGCCGATCCGCGCTACAAGTCCCGCTTCGACGAAGGCGCCTGCCGCTGCATCTCGCTCATTGGCACGCCCCAGGTCATCTCGGCCCTGCGCGAACTCAACGTGTTGCGCCGAACCCGCCGGCACAGCACCCGCCGAGCGGCCTGACGGAGCGCGCGGTGGATTTCGCCATTACCCGCAGGCAGAAGGCGCGCCTCCAGGACATCCCAACGCCCTGGGGCACGCTGATCGGCGTCAAGGCCGATCGCATCACCCGCACCATCCTCGCCGACGGCCAGTACGAGTGGGCCGAGACGGCGATCGTCGCGCAACTGCTGCGCGCCGGGGCGACCGCCATCGATGTCGGCGCCAATATCGGCTACTACACCGCACTGTTCCGCTGCCTGGTCGGCCCGCGCGGCGCAGTCCATGCCTTCGAGGCCAACCCCTTCACGGCAGCCCTCCTGAAGCTCGGCATGGCCCGCAATGGCTGGCACGATATCGTGATCAACGCCAAGGCGCTGGGAGATGCCGCGGGCACCCTGCAAGTGCGGCAGATGGACCTCGACCTGGCCCTGACCGATGACGCCCTCAATCTCGGTGGCTGGTCGCTGCACGAGGCCACGTCCGGCGCGTGGGAGATCCCCGTACTGCCGCTGGATCAGTACGTCCGCGACCACCACATCGAGAAGGTGCATTTCCTCAAGGCCGATGTCGAGGGCTTCGAGCTGAAGGTACTGCAGGGCGCCAAGACCGTCGTCCGCAAACTCAGGCCCTACATCATGTTCGAGATGCGCGCCCCCGTCACGGCCGACCGCCTGCGCTGCGAGCAGATGGTGGAGCACCTCGAGCACGACGGTTACGTCTGCTGCCGCATCGTCAAGCGCCCGTTCCCGCACTTCCGGATCCTCGCCCGATCAGACCTCGAGGAGGAGCGGTTCCACTTCAACCTGCTGGCCATGCCGGCCGCCCGCTACCGCGAGTTCTTCGCCAGCGTCGCCGGCCGCATCATCGAGACGCCGGCCTGACGCGCGGCACCGCACGACAACGCAACGTTGTCGCTGGTCGTCATGATCTGTGAGGGAAAAGTGGCTCCGCGACTTGGACTCGAACCAAGGACCATTCGATTAACAGTCGAATGCTCTACCAACTGAGCTATCGCGGAACACGAGCCCTCCGGGGAAGGCAGCGCCCGTTTAGCGCTTTTGATTTCCTTTGCCAAGCCCGAATTTCCGATCTGGAAAACTCAATCCCGCTGTACCGCCGCGATGGCCGAGCGACGCTCCATTTCGGCTAGATCCCCGGGCGTATTGACGTTGCCGAACGGATCGCCTCCAGCGGCAACCGGCCACTCGACCTCGATGCCGCCGGCCTCGCTACACAGCGATTTGAGGCTGCGCGGCGCGCTTCCCGCCGCAATGCGCTCCGGCAGGTCACGGAATCGCGCTACGCGCCAGATCGAGTTGGTGGGGTAGGGCTGTCCCCCATACGACGCGATCGCTGCCGGCGCTTCGCCGAGGCCATCAACCAGCCGCCCGACGAAGTCCTCCGGCAGGAAAGGTGTGTCGACCGCCACGCTGATCAACAGCTCCGGCACCCCCGCCAGCCCATTGAGATAGGCGATGGCGCCGGCCAGTCCAGCCAGCGGCCCCGCATAGTCGCCATCGAGGTCGGGAACGGCCATCATCCGCGCCTCGAGCCCCAGCAGCGCCGGCTCGATTCGCCCGTGTGCCACCAGCAGCGGCGCGCAGCCGGCGAGCCGGCTCGCGACCCGCTCCAGCAGCCTCACGCCGCCGACCACCAACTCCGATTTGATTGTCCCCCCGAGCCGCTCGCCGCGCCCACCGGCGAGGATCAAGCCTGCCGTAGTGTGTTGATTCTGCACCATATCTCGCCGCCCAATGGCTCGCTCCCTTGACAATCTTCCGGCCACCATAGAGGAGCGGCGTCGGGGGGCTTCAGTCTACTGGAGTCTATATGACTACGCGTATCTTTGGCGCCCTGGCGTTTGCCGGGCTGCTCACCGGCACCGCAACCGCTGCCGACCTCTACGTTCCAACGCCCGATGAGGCAATCGTCACCGCAAGCCGCGACTGGACCGGCTTCTACATCGGCGCACACGCCGGCTATTCTGACTTCGATGCTGCGCACGACGGCGATGACACCGATCTCGCCACCCTCAACGGCTGGCTCGGCGGCGTTCAGGCCGGCTACAACTTCCAGGCGGACTCGCTAGTGTTCGGCGTCGAAGCGGATCTGTCGGCTGCCGGCATTCTTGAAGGTGACGACACCGACCACTGGGACGAAGACGACGGCATCAAGGGCCTCGCCACGCTCCGTGGCCGCCTCGGCTACGCGGTCGGCGACCTGCTGCTCTACGGCACCGCCGGCCTCGCCGTCGCCAATCTGGACGTGTCCGACGATCAGCAGTTCATCGGCGGTTGGGTCGCCGGTGTCGGTGCCGAGTACATGGTCAGCGAAGCCGTCTCGCTGAAGGCGGAGTATCTCTACACCAATTTCGGCAGCGTCGATGTCGTGGGCTATGGCGGTGATCGCTTCGACATTGCCGGGTCCACGGTCAAGGTCGGCGTAAACTTCCACTTCTGATCACCACCGGGTGCATCAACCGGGTCCCGCACGCGGGCCCCGGTCATTTCCGCTGACATCCCTCGCCGTTCAGCTTGCAGAAAGAATTGCTCTGCCATATGAACCGCGACGGTGGGGCCACATGGCGGAGTGGTTACGCAGCGGATTGCAAATCCGTGTATTCCGGTTCGATTCCGGATGTGGCCTCCAATCCTCTCCCTAAATGGCTGTCGATGCTGCCGGTGCTTCATCACCTGAACGCGTGTTGTCTTCTGTCCCGGTGCGCAATAGTATCGTCTTGCGGCTTCGAGGGTCGAAGATGAGCGCACGCGACGACGCCTACGAGCGTGTGTCGGGGGAGGTTCCCGATCGGACCCTGACGTTCTCGTCCGTGATGCTGCTCCTCACATTGCTGGTCGCGGCGGTTGCACTCACCGTCGCGTACTTTGTCACCAGCCGCTATCTGCATACCGACGTCGAGGTCGAACGCTACTGGCGTCTGATGTTCGATATGAACGCGGAGGGCACCGTCCCTTCCTGGTTCAGTTCGGCCCTGTGGATGCTGTCTGCAGGGCTGGCTGCGGTTGCAGCTGCCGGGGACAGGCAGGCGGGACGTGCCGTCTGGCATTGGCTCGGCCTTGCCGCGGTATTTGTGCTGTTGTCGCTCGACGAGGCGGCTTCACTCCATGAGAATATCGGCGCGCTGCTCGATCTGGTCGTGCACATGGAGGGTGTGCTCGCATGGTCCTGGGTGCTGTTCGGCGGAGGGCTGTTTATCGCTGTCGCTGCCGTGTTCGGCAGGTTCATTCTGACCCTGCCACCCGCAATAACCGCCACCTTTGCCGTGGCCGCGCTGGTGTTTCTCGCCGGCGCCCTGGGCGTCGAAATGTACGGTGCTTCGGTTGTCGAGGGCCAGGCGCAGTTCCCCTCCTGGCTGAACTGGACCCGAGTCATCGCCCTGGAGGAACTGCTGGAAATGCTCGGGGTCATCATCAACGTGGCGGCCCTGCTGCAGGTTCTTCGCGGCCAGTCGCCGATCCGGTTGGGCTTCCGATAGCCGGAGCGGGATCGCGCCGCCGTTTGCCGGTGCAGCGTCGTCCGCGCCTCCTTGAAGCATTCATCTGTGGGCGGTATGCACCTGCCTGACGCCTCCAACCAAGGGAGCCGAGATGGCCGACTTCGCTACTGCCCGCCTCAGGATGGTCGACAACCAGCTGCGCACCAGCACCGTTACCGATCATCGTCTGCTGTCTGCGATGGGCGAAGTGCCGCGCGAAGCGTTCCTGCCGGCCGATCGCGAGGCGCTGGCCTATGCCGATGTGGTGCACGCGCTCGGCGGCGACCGGTACCTTGGGGCGCCGGCGCCGTTTGCCCGGCTGGTCCAGCTCGCCGAGATTGCCGCGACCGACCACGTACTCGATGTCGGCGCCGGCACCGGCTATTCCACTGCCGTATTGTCGCGGCTGGCAGCCGAAGTGACGGGCCTCGAACCCGACCCGGAACTCGCCGACAAGGCCCGCGCCAATCTGGCTGCCATCGGCGTTGCCAATGCGACGATCGCTGTCGGCGGCTTCGATGGCTCCAGCCTGCCGGTCGACCACTTCGACGCCATCGTGGTCGAGGGCACGTTGCGGGCTGAGCCCACCTCGCTGTTCCATCTGCTCCGCGATGGCGGGCGGCTGGTCGCACTCATCAGCGCCGACGGACCATCAGTCGCCCATGTCTTCGTCAAATCAGGCGGCGAAGTCGCCGGCCGCAGCGAGTTCAACACCACCCTGCCGCCTTTGGCCGCAGAGCCGCGCGCCGAAAATTTCGTGTTTTAAAGGCGCGGCAAGACTACTGGTTCATAACTGACCCGCGGTTCGGCAGTGTTGCCGCTCAATCACGCGGCTAAACATTTCAAAGGTTAAAACGTCGCAACACTTGAGTTGCGAGGTTGTGCGTCCCATGTGCCCGGCATATCGTCGGTAGGCTGTCGGAGGTTTTGGACTATGCGTTACCTGGGGGCAATGCGGGCGGGCGCCCTTGCCATGGCTATTAGTCTGCTGGCGACGGCGGCACATGCGGAGAGTCTCCGCTCGGCGCTCGAGAGCGCCTATCAGAACAATCCCGAAATCATGTCGGCGCTGCTGAGCGTGAAGGCGAGTGCCGAGAACATCGCGCTGGCCAAGTCGGGCAAGCTGCCCGCCATCGCGGCTTCCGGCACCGTTGGCGGTTCCTGGTCCGCGCCGCAGGGCGGCGACCTTTCCACTGCCTTCTCGTCCACCGCGGGGATCAACTACAGCCAGACGCTGTTCGACAATTTCAAGACCGACGCCGACATCGAGCAGGCGCGCGCCGGGACCGAGGTCTCCAAATACGCGCTGCGCAACACCGAGCAGAACGTCCTGCTGGCGGTTGTGCAGGCCTACTACGGCGTGTTGCGCGACACCCAGCTGGTGCAATTGCGCGCCGACAACATGAGCTTCTTCGATGCGCAGGTGAGCTCGGCCGATGATCGGCTTCGTCTTGGCGAGGGCACCAAGATCGATGTCTCGCAGGCCAAGGCCCGCCAGGCAGCGGCCGTTTCGTCCTACCGGGCGGCTATCGCCTCGCTGCAGACCAGCCAGGCGAGCTACGAGCGCTATGTTGGCCACAAGCCCAAGGGCCTGTCGTCGGACTTCAATTTCGGCAAGTCGCTGCCGGCCTCCATCGACAGCGCCATAGCCTCCGCCGAGGATCGGCACCCGGCGCTGCTGTCCGCCCGCGCCGCCATCCGTGTCGCCCAGGCAGGGTCGGACGCGGCGAGCGCTGCATTCGGCCCCACGCTCAGCCTGATCGGCGGCATCGAGGCTCAGATGCAGTACAGCAGCATCACCGATGCGACGACCAGCAGCCTCGGTGGTTCGGCCCAGCTGAAGCTCTCGATCCCGATCTATTCGGGCGGCGCGCTGTCGGCCAGCTTGCGCAAGGCCAATATCGAGCAGATCCGGAGCGAAGTGGATGCGCTCTCGGCGCGCGACACCATCCGGGAAGCGGTGATTTCCTCCTGGTCGACGCTGCAGAACGCCACGGCCCAGATCACCTCTGCCGAGGCGGCAGTCGCCTCCAACCAGCTCGTGGTCGAAGGCACCATTCAGGAGCGCGATGTCGGCCAGAAGACGACCCTGGACGTGCTGAACGCGCAGGCGGAACTGACGACCGCCCGCGAGTCGCTGATCACTGCCCGCTCGACCCGGATGATCGCCGCCTTCTCGCTGCTTTCTGCCGCAGGCAAGCTGTCCCCCGAAGTGCTGGGCCTTAACGTGCCGGTGCATTCGGCCAACGGTTACATTGCGACCGTCGAGGACGTCTGGGCAGAACTGCGCGCGCTCGACGACTGAGTTCGTGCTCGGGGTAGCGTGGACCCCGGCGAGGCAGTGGCCTAACCTTCCGAATCAAGCCGCGACGCGAGTCCCGCGTCGCGGCTTTTCTGTGCGGGCTGCGAGGGGCGGCCCGCCGTTTTGGGGGAAGCAATGAAGTCACTACCGTTCTGGTTCATCGCCATCGGCGCGCTGCTGGGGCTCGCGGGCATGGCGTGGGGCATCCAGATGGCCATCACACAGGACCACGCGCTGTCGCCTGGGCACGCCCACAACAACCTCGTGGGCTTCGTCACGATGGTGATCTATGGCGTCTACTACAAGCTGGTGCCCGCCGCGGCGCAGACCCGAGTGGCGCTGGTGCATTTCTGGGTCGCACTGCTCGGCGCGCTGACCATCGGCATTGGTGTTGCCATGGCCACCTCGGGGCAGGGCGAGTGGTTGGCACAGATCGCCTCCATCGCCACCATCATCGGCATGCTGATCTTCGTCTACACCATCTTCCGCAATCGGGCGGCGCTGGCCTAGGTCAAGCCGCTACATTGGGATCTTCCCCCGGATTTGTCTGGGGGAAGACTTCTACTGCTGGTGTGCCGCCGATTCACAAAGCGCCATCGCTTGCACTAGATTGAGTGCAGCCGATTCGGTTTGTCGCCGAGTCTGCCCAAAGTGCGGCCGCGTATCTGGCGGGTAATGTGAGGCAGTTATGAACAAGCCGGCGCCCAAAGAGCCCTCGATGGACGAGATCCTGTCCTCGATCCGACAGATCATCGCCGATGATGACGCTGGGGCAGCGCCGAAAAAGCCGGTAATGCCCGCACCGCCGCCGGCCCGCAGCTTCGTGCCGCAACCGCGCCCGGTCGAGCCGGAGCCCGAGCCGCTGGCGCTGTCGCCTGAGCAGATCCTGCGCGACACCGCTGCCGAGGACGAAGCCAAGCCCGGCCTCAGCTTCTCCGAACTGCTCGGAGGCACCGCTCCGGCGCCCGATCTCGATGCCACGCTCATCGATCCGGACGACATTTCCTTCGACCAGGAGGAAGATGAGCCCGCGCCGGTGCCGGCCTACGTGCCGCCGCCGCGTGTTGCCGCGCCCGCCTACGAGCGCCCGGCACCGCGCCCGGCCGCCGCCGTAGCCATGGCCGCGCCGATGCCCGATCCGACCCTTTCGTCCGATCTCGCGGAAGAGCTGCTCGAGCCGACCACGCAGTCGGCGGTGAAGAGCACCTTCGCCCGGCTCTCGGGCCTCTCGACCGTCACCAGCGGCGTCACCATCGAAGACATGATGCGCGAAATGCTGCGCCCCATGCTGAAGGAATGGCTGGACGAGAACCTCCCCTCCGTCGTCGAGCGGATGGTGGAAAAGGAAATCGCCCGGGTCTCGCGCGGCGGCAAGTAGTCGATCGCTGACGACTGGCGGCCGTCACCGGCCGCCCCTTGCGCTGCATACCTCGTCGTCACCACATGGCTTTGTGTTGACTTCCCCCTCACGCCTTTGCTTTAGACCTAGCCACTGAGTTCTGGGGCCCGCCGGCACTTTGGTGCGCGCGGGCCGTTGCCGTTGGAAACCACCGATGCTTGAGAAGACTTACGACCCCGCCGCCGTCGAGACCCGCATCTACGAGCAGTGGGACAAGGCCGGCACCTTCAAGGCAGGGGCAGGGGCCAAGCCCGGCGCCGAGACCTTCTCGATCGTCATCCCGCCGCCCAACGTCACCGGTTCGCTACACATCGGGCACGCGCTCAACAACACCATCCAGGACATCCTGATCCGCTTCGAGCGCATGCGCGGCAAGGACGTGCTGTGGCAGCCCGGCACCGACCACGCCGGTATCGCCACCCAGATGATCGTCGAGCGCCAGCTGGCCGAGCGCCAGCAGCCCGGCCGTCGCGAGATGGGCCGCGAAAAGTTCCTCGAGCGTGTCTGGGAGTGGAAGGCCGAATCCGGCGGCACCATCCTCAACCAACTCCGCCGCCTCGGCGCCTCCGCCGACTGGTCGCGCGAGCGCTTCACCATGGACGAGGGCCTCAGCGAGGCCGTCCGCAAGGTGTTCGTCACGCTCTACGAGAAGGGCCTGATCTATCGCGCCAAGCGCTTGGTGAACTGGCACCCCGGGCTCGAGACCGCCATCTCGGATCTCGAAGTCGAGAACATCGAGACCAATGGCAAGATGTGGCACCTGCGCTACCCCATCGAGGGCAGCGAGGAGACCATCACCGTCGCCACCACGCGCCCCGAGACCATGCTCGGTGACGTCGCGGTTGCCGTGCATCCCGAGGACGAGCGCTACAAGCACCTCATCGGCAAGCACGCCATCCTGCCGATCGTCGGCCGCCGCATCCCGATCATCGGCGACGAGTATGCCGACCCGGAACTCGGCTCCGGCGCGGTGAAGATCACGCCGGCGCACGATTTCAACGACTTCGAAGTCGGCCAACGCCACGGCCTGAAGCCGATCAATATCTTCACCACCACGGCCAAGCTCAACAACACGGTTCCCGCCGAGTACCGTGGCCTCGATCGGTTCGACGCGCGCGACAAGATCGTCGCCGAGCTCGAAGCGTCGGGCGTCCTCGTCTGGGTCGACGACAAGAAGATCATGGTCCCCTACGACGAAAAGTCGAAGCTGATCGTCATCGAGCCGTTCCTCACCGACCAGTGGTTCGTGAAGGCCGACATCCTGGCCGAGCCGGCGCTCGCCTCGGTGAAGGAGGGGCGGACCAAGTTCGTCCCCAAGAGCTACGAGAACACCTATTACGCCTGGATGGAGAACATCAAACCCTGGTGCATCTCGCGCCAGCTCTGGTGGGGCCATCAGATCCCGGCCTGGTACGGCCCGCGCCTCAACACCGATCCGGATTTCAACAACCGCGACGCCGGCCTCAAGTGCTTCGTCGCCGACAACGAAGCCGAAGCCATCATCCAGGCGCAGGCCTACTACGGCAACCGCAAGATCCAGGTCTACGGCGGCGGCGCTACCGCGCCCGACTACGTCAAGGCCTTCACCACCTTCGACACCACCCAGCGCGACCGGCTCAATGCCGACACCTGGAACATGCGTAAGCACAAGGACCCGTTCGCCGAACTGAGCGACAGCAAGGTCCCGCTGCACCGCGATGAAGACGTGCTCGACACCTGGTTCTCCTCCGCCCTGTGGCCGTTCTCGACCATGGGCTGGCCCAACCAGACCCCCGAGCTCGCCAAGTACTATCCGACCGATGTGCTCGTCACCGGCTTCGACATCATCTTCTTCTGGGTCGCCCGCATGATGATGATGGGCCTGGAGTTCACCGGCACCGAGCCGTTCCACACCGTCTACATGCACGCCCTGGTCCGCGACGAGAAGGGCCAGAAGATGTCGAAGACCAAGGGCAACGTCATCGACCCGCTCAGCCTCGTCGACGAGTACGGCGCCGACGCCACCCGCTTCACCCTCGCCGCCATGGCCGCTCAGGGCCGCGACATGCGCCTCGCCATTTCGCGCGTCGAGGGCTACCGCAACTTCGTCACCAAGCTCTGGAACGCTGCGCGCTTCCTCGAAATGAACGGCTGCGCCCGCGTCGAGGCGTTCGATCCGAAGAAGAACACCCTGGCGCTCAACCGCTGGATCATTGGCTCCACCGCCCGCGCCGTGGCCAACGTCACCGCCGCCATCGCCGACTACAAGTTCAACGAAGCCGCCAACGCCGCCTACGATTTCGTCTGGGGCACCTTCTGCGACTGGTACATCGAGCTGGCCAAGCCCGTCTTCACCGGCGAGGACGAGGCCCATAAGGCCGAGACCCAGGCGACTGCCGGCTTCGTTCTCGATCAGATCCTCAAGCTCCTCCACCCCTTCATGCCCTTCGTCACCGAAGAACTGTGGGCGGAAACCGGCAAAACCGGCCCGGCGCGCGAAAAGCTGCTGATCATCTCCGAATGGCCCGAACTCGCCGGCCTCGAAGACCCCGATGCGCAGGCCGAGCTCGATTGGCTCGTCGCCCTGATCTCCGGCATCCGCTCGGTCCGCCAGGAAATGAACGTCCCCGCCGGCGCCAAGGTGAAGCTCCTGGTCGTCGGGGCAGGGGAGACCACCGGCACCCGTATTGAGGCCAACCTGTCGGCGCTCACCCGTCTCGCCCGCCTCGAAAGCGTCGATTACACCTCCGACGTGCCACGCGATTCCGCCCAGTTGATCCTCGGCGAGGCCACCTTTGTGCTGCCGCTCGCCGGTGTCATCGATCTGGATGCAGAACGCACTAGACTGAAGCGCGACATCGCCAAGGAAACGGTCGAGATCGAGAAGATCGACAAGAAGCTGGGCAACGAGCAGTTCCTTGCCAAGGCTGCCGAAGAGGTCATCGAAGAACAGCGCAGCCGCCGCGCCGAGGCGGAGGATCGCCGTGCGCGCCTCATCGAAGCGCTGTCGCGGCTGAGCTAACGGAGCCCCGATGGGCGACACCTTGCCTTCCAGCAGTCACCGCCAGCCCATCAAGGACTGGATGACCATCGTCCAGTTCGACGGCCGCGGCGGCGTCCGCAAGCTCGAAGAGGCCGAGGAGGCGGATTTCGCCACCCCGGCCAAGGGCTTCGCGCTGATCTCGGGCAATTCCCGGGCGCCGGAGTTCAAGGTCTGGCTCAAGCGCCAGCTCGGCGACTTCAATGCCGACCTGATCACGGTGCCCTCCACCCGCAGCCGCTGCACCGTGCTCGACGACCGCGCCCTGGTAGTGCTGCGCGTCGCCCGCCCCGGCGCCGATCCCGAGGATGTCGGCCGCCAGCTGCTGAGCCTCTGGATCGAGAAGGGCCGGGTGATCATCGCGTCCGAACTCAACATCGTCGAGTTCCTCGGCATCACCCAATGGCAGCAGACCCATCACGCCCCGGTCTCGCCGGCCGATCTGGTCGCACGCCTCGCCCTGCGCGCCGCCGATCGTATCGAGCCGCTGATCGAGCGGATGGGCGATAGCCTCGACACCATCGAGGAAACGCTGATGCTGAACCGCAGCGGCGACACCCGCTCCCGCCTCGCCCACCTGCGCCGCACGCTCATCAACATGCGGCGCCTGATCTGGCCGCAGCGCGACGTGCTGACGACGCTCGAAATCGAAGACCTGAGCTTCTTCACCACCCGCGACCGCGTCCGCCTGCGCGAGGCCGCCGCGCGCACCGCCCGCCTCGGCGACGAAATGCAGACCCTCTCCGAGCGCGCCGTGCTGGTGCACGAACAATTGCTCGATACCCGCGCCGAGCAGATGAACCAGACCATGCTGCTGCTTGCCGCCGCCACTGTGGTGCTGATGCCGCTCACCGTCATCAGCGGCATTTTGGGCATGAACGTCGACGGCATCCCCTTCCACGACAGCCCCTACGCCTTCTGGATCGTCACCGGCTTCCTCTGCGTCCTCGGCGTCGCCATCTACCTCTTCATGCGCAAGAAGAAATGGATGTAAGGGGCTGACGGGCCGCTAGATTCCGTATCTCCCCACCAGCCGTCATCCCGGCGAAAGCCGGGACCCACTGCTCGGACCGTTGGTGCGGCACGAACCGCGCCGGTCCATCACAGATGGGTCGGACGTGCTCGCGCGGGTGGATCAGCCGGTGCACTGGGTCCCGGCTTGCGCCGGGATGACGGCCGGCGAGGTTGGCTCGATGGTCCCCCAAACGCGATGCGGCACCTCCCCCTCTGACGGGGGAGGATGGGAGGGGGTGAGTGGAGCCACAATCACGAGGCCGGGCAAGGCGTTGCGAGAATCTTGCGCCGATCTATCCCCCCTCTCCGCCACCATGCGATTCTCCCACCCATCCGCTGCACCGAAGCGAGATCATGACGAGTGGTTGGTGCGGGGGAGACCGGGTGGGCTGCGGGTCGCTGCAGTTCAGGCGGAAACCATCACGGCAAGGACCGGTTCGCCGGTCAAGCCGCTATCACGCGAGGGTTGCTCGATGCGGAG